>JASFQO010000084.1:0-7628 GCA_050115405.1 Bacillota bacterium | reverse complement strand
CCAAGACATGAAAGTTGGAAAGGCCCATATAGGTTTGGGTGGGTAGATCCCGGACAATTGCGCCTAAAGTTCCCAATACCTTGTGCCTGGTATTACGAATCGCGATTCCGCCTACCAAGGGATTGAAACGGAGGTCGCGGGACACTTCGGAAGTATCCAAACGACGGTTGCTTTGAATGACGTCAGTCGGCAATCCGTTAACTGTTTTTGGTAACAATTGCGCGGAACTTAAGCGGTCGGGTTTTTTTTTCTCTTGAACATGCAGGCGCATTGCCAGTTGTTCGGTAAATTTTCCCCCGACATATTTATAACCGATATCTACATAATGAACTCCCCGGTAGGCGTGAAACTCGGGCGCCCGGGACGCTAAAAGCTCCAATAAAGCCTGTTGTTGGTGATGGGTAATTAACTCCAAGCATTTTCGCTCCTTAGTATGATAGAATCAAATCTGGTATATCATACTAAGCGGGCTTTCTTTCGGTTACAATTATCAATGTGTCGCTGGCGGCAGCGGCGAGATGGAGGTTAAGATGAAACGGGTAATTTTGTTGGTGTTGGATAGTGTTGGTATTGGCGCTTTGCCCGATGCCGGGGCTTATCAGGATGCCGGTGCGGACACCCTGGGACATATTGCCGCGGTAACCGGTGGGTTACACCTTGTTAACCTGGAAAAATTGGGTTTGGGGAAAATCGCCCCGCTACCGGGAGTTGCCGCGAATGGCTTAGCCTCGGGCGGATACGGCAAATTGGCGGAACAGTCGGCGGGAAAGGATACCACTACCGGTCATTGGGAAATAGCGGGAATCATTAAGAAAACACCGTTTCCGACCTATCCGCAAGGGTTTCCCACTACTTTGATGGAACAATTTTCTCAGATTACCGGCAAAGGCGTTTTAGGGAATAAGCCGGCTTCCGGAACGGCGATTATCGAAGAGTTGGGCGCTGCGCATTTAAAAACCGGTAAAGTGATTGTTTATACTTCGGCAGATAGCGTTTTGCAGATTGCCGCTCATGAAGCTGTAGTTCCGCTGGAAGAGCTATATGACATTTGTCAAAAAGCCCGGGAAATGTTAGTCGGGGAGCATGCGGTCGGCCGGGTGATTGCCCGGCCGTTTACCGGCGCCCCGGGTAGTTTTAAACGAACCGCCAATCGCCGCGATTTTTCGCTGGATCCCCCGGAGGTGACGATGCTCGACCGGATCAAACAGGCCGGTTACGCGGTGATGGGGGTGGGCAAAATCAGCGATATCTATAATGGCCGCGGGATTACCGAGTCGCGACACACAACGGGCAACATGGATAGTGTGGCCGCTACCTTGCGCTTTATGAAATCAAACCGGCCCGGCTTAATTTTTGCCAACTTGGTTGAATTTGATATGAACTATGGACATCGCCGCGATGTTACCGGTTACGCTGCCGCATTACGCGATTTTGACCTGAGATTGCCGGAGCTGATGGACGCCCTGCGCCAAAATGAGGTCTTAATGATTACCGCGGACCACGGCTGCGACCCAACTTGGCAAGGGACGGATCACACCCGGGAGTATACGCCGTTGTTGGTATACGGGCCCAAAATAAAGCCGAACGTCAATCTGGGAATAAGAAAGAGCTTTGCCGATATCGCGGCGACTATTACGGAATTATTGGCGGTCGAACCGGTCGCCCATGGTGAAAGTTTCGCTAGGCAGATATTGCAATACACTAAGAAATTACAAACCCGCCATTCGGGCTGATTACCTGACCGGTGATAAAATTGGCCGCCGGTGAAGCCAGAAAAAGGGCGCAGGCCGCGATCTCCGCCGGGGAACCAAGGCGGCCGAGGGGGGTTTGGTCGCGCAAATCCTGGAGTTCGGTCTCGGTATAATCGGCCAGCATTTTCGTAGTAATTACCCCCGGGGCGATACAATTGACCTGAATATTTGAGGGCCCCACTTCTTTGGCGAGGGCTTTAGTCAGACCAATTACCCCGGCTTTGGCGGCGGAATAGGCTACTTCGCAGGATGCCCCAACCATTCCCCAAATAGAAGCGATATTAATAATTTTGCCCTCCTTGCGGGCGAGCATCGATTTTAACACCGCTTGGCTGCATAGAAAGACTCCTTTTAAATTAACGGCGTTTATCCGGTCCCAATCGGTTTCGGTAGTTTCGGTCAATAAGGCGGTGTGGCCGATTCCGGCATTATTAATCAACAGGTCGATGGCGCCGAATCGGGTAACACAATCATCAATCATGGCTGTAACTTGAGCGGAGTTGCTGACATCGGCTTGGAAGGCCGCGACCCGATACCCATGGGCTTGGAGCTTGGCAGTTAAGGCGCGGGCTTCGTCTTGGGAACGATGATAGTTCAGTAACACCTGGTAGTGATTTTGGGCGAATAGGACAGCGATGGCGCGGCCGATGCCACGGGCGGCTCCGGTAATGATGGTGGTTGGCATTGGAAATACTCGCTTTCATTTTATAAATATTCATTTTATCATGCAAGAAAATATGTTGAACTGTTTATATTCAACATATTTAGTATTCGTAAGGCATGTTGATTTTCCTATGTTGGGCAAAAAAAATTTGGGATGGAGCGGTTAGGGCGAAAATTACCGTCAGGTAATTTACACTAACAGTTTTGTGACTGGCGCAGCCAGGCATGTTAGGGTGAAATTATTTTAATAATTACAAAAAAGATATTTTTTAATTATTTAGTTAATTGGCGGAACAAATCGTTGTTTTTTTGAAAATTAATTTTGATTAAATTAAAGCATAAAGGGGTGAAACTAATAAAGGTTATTGATCGTTTAACAATATATGTAAAATTAGTTGTTTAAAAATTTTGAAAACTATTGTAAAATATGGGTAAAGGATGGGGAGAGAAACATGCCGTCTTTACACTGACGAATTTGCGTATGTGCTGGGGTAGATATTTATAATGTTGGGGTGCGGTAAATGATTGGTTTAATAATTAAAACTTTAAATTCGATCGCGATTGTTTCGGTGAAAAATATTGTTGATCTCAAGCATTGTCTGATGAGCAATTATCCGGACCTTGATTCAAATTCGATGCAACAATATGTAGTGGAATTTATCAGTAATACGCTTGATAGTTGTCTGAGTTATTTTAGCGCCGAATATCGGCAACCGTTGCGACAGATTGTATTGAATAATGCCCGGAAACTTAATTTCTTTGAAGTTTACGCTTCGGATATTTTAAAAGCCGGTTTGCAACTGGCTAATGATTGTCCCGCTTTTAAGCGGGAAATCGCCAATTGGGTCGGAGGATTTCCGGTTGATAATTTGGCCAAAGAAGCAGTGGTTAACTATATTTTGAACCACTGTCAGTATAAGACGAAACCGGGTAATCAGCAACTAAAGTCCAAAAGGCCTCTATCGGGGAACTCGCAGCCGAGACCGGCGGTGGCTTTTCAATCCGATCCCTATGCGTCAACGGTAGCGATTAAGCTGGATGGTGAAAAATTCCAACCGGTTAAAACAGAGGAAATTAAATGGTTTAATCCTTATGTAGATCAAAACGGCAATAATGAGGCGCGCCATTTCGCGGCTGAAGATGAAGAGGGACCAACAGTCGTTTTTATGGGACCGCTTGGTTTTTTGAGAAAATTCCCCAAATCATTGTGGCAAAAAATGCGTCGCCTGTTCAAAAAGAGTAATGTTTATATCGCGACGGTAGTTTTTTTCTTAGTATTAATTGGTTTTCCGCGCGTGATTAATTTCAAAGCAGTGAAGGTTATCGGGATGCGAAAGGTGGCCGTAGCGCCCGATGTCGGGTCGAATGACGCGTTTACCCGAACTTCCGATATCGATGTTGGGTCCGGTCTTAACCATGCTTCCGATCAGAAAAACGCGCAGGGGACGGTTGATACGGTGAAGCGCCTGATAAGGCCGATTCTTGACGCTCCGAATACCATTATTATCGGTTATATCAAAGAAAAAACAGCGGCAGGTATAGTTGAAGTGCCGGTACGCCGCTACTTTGAACGCAAGATGCGCCTTAAGGCTACGGCGTATGATCTATCGCTGGCGAGTTGCGGCAAGGATTTTAGTCATCCGGAATATGGAATAACCCGGACCGGGACCCGGGCCAGGCGCGGGCGGACAGTTGCGGTTGATCCGCGCGTGATTCCATTGGGACGTAAGGTTTATATTATGTTTCCCAAGAAGTACAGTCATATGAACGGCATATATGTGGCTGAGGATACCGGTACCAAAATCAAGGGCTACCGGATTGATGTCTTCTGGGGCGAAGATGCCAAAGGTGAAAGAAAAATTAGCCGGGAAGCCCGGACCTTCGGCTGTCGTAAAGTGGAAATATATTTGCTAGAGGATTAGGGTGAAAATTACCGTCAGGTAATTTTCACTTCACGTGTTGTGCTTGCGAACGTAGTGCAAGCATGGAAGTAGGGTGAAAATACGTTAGTAGTTACACTCATAGTCTTGTGCCCGACGCAGCCAGGCATGGCGTTAGGGTGAATTTTCATCCAGCCATTGTTTGATGGGACCAATTAGGGAATAAAGACAGCCGGCGTCAAAGGGATTTTTTAAGTTAGCCAAACGGACTAATTCCAGGAACGATTGGCTGCCTCCCGCTTTACAAAGCCGCAGATAGTCTTGCCAGGCAGCGGGTTGGTCCCGACGGCATTTGATCCAAAATTGGAAGGCGCAGACCTGGGCTAAAGTATAGTCGATATAATAATAAGGGTCATTGAAAATATGGCCTTGCCGCAACCAATAGCCCCCCCGTTCGAGCAGGTCGTTTTGGGCATAATCCCGGTGGGGGAGATACTGTTGTTCGAGGGCGCGCCAGTATTTTTTACGTTCGGCCGGAGTGGCTTCCGGATGGGCGTAAACCCAGTGCTGAAATTCATCAACCGTTGCCCCATAGGGAAGAAAGAGTACAGCCTCGCTTAAATGGACAAAATGATATTGCTCGGGTTTCGAAAAGAAGAGCTTCATCCAGGGCCACGTGAAGAATTCCATGCTCATTGAGTGGATCTCGCAGGCTTCCAGGGTCGGCCAGATGTATTCGGGCAGGGAATAATTCCGGCTTGAATAGACTTGGAATGCATGACCCGCTTCATGGGTTAGCACATCGATGTCTCCCAAGGTTCCGTTGCAGTTGGCAAAGATGAAGGGGGACAGGTAATTATTGATATAGGTGCAAAAACCGCCGCCGGCTTTGCCTTGGCGGGCGTCTAAGTCAAATAGTTCCTGATCAACCATAAATTGAAAAAAGCGGTCGGTTTCCGGGGCCAATTCCCGATACATTTGTAACCCATTACTAATCAGTTCGGTCAGGTTTCCTTTTGGGAGCGGATTTCCGGCTGGATATTTGAGCGGTTCATCATAATATTTTAAGATCGGCAAATGAAGGCGCGCCGCCTGTTTCCGGCGTAACTGCGTGGCGAGCGGTACAATGTTTTCCCGGATTTGGCGACGATAAGCCGCAACCATGGCGGGATTGTAATCGGAACGGCCGAGTCGGGCATAGCCAAGCGGGGTAAAGGAAGCAAACCCTAATTGATGGGCGATATCGGTCCGCAGATTGACCAATTGGTCATAAATAGCGTCAAATTCAGCTTCGTTTTCCTGAAAAAATCCGGTGACAGCCTCTTGCGCCGCTTGACGGAGAGTGCGGTCCGGCGCTTCCAGGAATGATCCCATTTGGGCCAGATTGCACACTTTATCGTGGAATTTAATCCGAGCCGCAGCCCGTAATTTAGTGTACCGGCTGGTTAGTTTATTTTCAGTCTGGAGTTTCGCGGTTACTGCCGGGGTGAATGTTTGGAGTTTTAACTCGGCGAGGCGAAAGAGTCGTTTGCCTAAACTCGCTTCCAAGCTTTGACGGTGGGGGGAGTTGACCAATGAACGATAGTAACGGTTGACCAGACCTTCATAAATTGGTTGGACTTCGTCCAGATAATCGTTTTCCCGTCCATAATCAGGATCGGCAGTATTGCTGTTGTGCCGGATCTGTACCAGGCTGGCCATGGTTTCAAAATCATTGCGCAGTTGATTAATTTCGGTAATGATGGCGATTTGGGTTTGAGCTACCGTTGCCCGATCAAATTTGGCGATTAGCTCTTGCCATTCTTGCCGGAGTTGGTCGATGTCCGGCCTGTGGTAATTATACTCTTTAAAAGTTGGCATTGCGATTCATCCTTTTTTGTTTTTATTATACTGTAAAAGAAGACGTTGATACAAGAAAAGGCTACCGGCGGATTGCCGGTAGCCCAATTTTAGATTTAGTGTGGATAAGTCATCTAACGGAAGCTGTTTATTTTTTGGTTAATTTTTTACTTTTGCTTTTTCCCGGAGTAGCTTGCGGCGTAGTGCAAGCGCCTTTAGACCAGCTATACCCGGTTGACAAAGAAAATGCGGTAGAAAAGTCCGATGTATTAACCTCGCCATATATACTTCCCTCACTATAACCGGACGAACCGGAATTATCGGACGCACTGTATGACGAACTATCTGATCCGTTAGATGATGAACTGTACGACGAACTATCTGATCCGCTAGATGTCGAACTATACGACTCGCTGTAGGACTCGCTATAGGACGAGCTGTAGGACGAGCTGTAGGACGAGCTGTAGGACGAGCTACCGGAGCTGGAGCCACTGGAGCTACCAGAGCTGGAGTCACTGGAGCTACCGGAGCTGGAGCCACTGGAGCTACCGGAGCTGGAGTCACTGGAGCTACCGGAGCTGGAGTCACTGGAGCTACCGGAGCTGGAGCCACTGGAGCTACCGGAGCTGGAGCCACTGGAGCTACCGGAGCTGGAGCCACTGGAGCCATGATGTCCACTGGAACCATGATATCCACCGGAGCTATAATATCCACCACTTAAGCCAGCGGAACCACTTAAGCCAGCGGAGATGCCTAAGCCAGCGGAGATGCCTAAGCCAATTGATCCGCTTAGTCCGCCATAACCGGCAGCGCTACCGGAGCCATAATATCCGCCACCGGAGCTATAATATCCACCGCCGCCGGAGCCATAATATCCGCCACTTAAGCCAGCGGAACCACTTAAGCCAGCGGAACCACTTAAGCCAACGGCGAGACCTAAGCCAGCGGAGACGCCTAAGCCAATTGATCCGCTTAGTCCGCCATAACCGGCGGCGCCACCGGAGCTATAATATCCGCCACCGGAGCTATAGCTACCGCCACCGGAGCTATAGCCACTGCCACCGGAGCTATAGCCACTGCCGCCGGAGCTATAGCCACCGCCGCCACAATATTCGGAGTCTATGGCAAGGCTGAGATCGCAAGACAAATCCAAATCCCAATAAGACGACAAGGATCCCCAGGAACCAAGGGATAGCGATTTTGACGTGGGGGAAACGGCGCATTTGCTCACAACTTTAGAAACCGTCGGAGTGATTTGGCCGCCTTCGGCTAAATAGTAGGTATTGCCGCCGAGCCAACTATTGGCGGAGAGACTGGAATCATAATAGATAGTATGGCCGTTATCATCGATATTTGCGAAAGTAGTATCTTCATTGCTAAAACTGGTGAGATAAGAATCGGCGGTTACATTCCAAGTGCTGGTGGCGTCCAAAGTTAAGGCGGCTGTTTGGACTGTGCCGACCAGGCTGGATTGGTCTTTCAAGGTAGCCGTGAT
>JASFQO010000083.1:0-7651 GCA_050115405.1 Bacillota bacterium | reverse complement strand
CCCGGGCACGCAGGTTTTTGATAATCTCCTGTCCGGCCCGGTTGACCAGATTGACCTGGGTATAAGCCAGCAGAGCGCTTCCGACGGCGACCAGTAAATAGCAAAGGCCGAGCGCGGTGAGGGAATAAGGGCCGTATGCGGCGGTATGTTTGATTAAAAAATCATCAATCGCCAGTTTGATCAGATACGGTTTGAGCAACTGCGCCGCATTGATGAGGATTACGCAGAGACAGGCCGAAATAATCCGTCTTTTATAAGGCGGCGACAGGCGGAGCAGCTCCTTGACGCTGTTGATTTTAACCGGGTTAGCCTGGGGAGGCTTCCCTGACTGCCGCGTTTTGTTCGGTATAAATGTCATAATAGACCCCGCCTTTTTGCAGAAGTTCGTTATGGGTACCCTGTTCGCAAATCCCGCCGTTTTCCAGGACGATGATCAGGTCGGCGGCGGCTACGGCGGAGACCCGGTGTGAGATGATCAGGTTGGTCTTGCCGTGGCGCGCTTCTTTTAAATTGTGGAGAATCCGGGTTTGGGTTACGGTGTCCACCGCCGCCAGCGCATCATCCAGAATCAGGATGGCCGGGTTTTTAATCAGGGCCCGGGCAATCGCCAGCCGTTGTTTTTGACCGCCGGAAAGGTTTACGCCACGCTCCCCCAAAACAGTCGCAAAACCGTTCGGGAGCTCCCGAATACTATCATAGATTTGACTCTGCCGGGCGGCGGTCTCAATGGCGGCGTCGGAATAAATTGGTTTAAAGGAAGCGATGTTCTCCCGAATCGTGGCGGAGAAGAGGAAGATGTCCTGGGGGACAAAACCAATGCCGTCGCGGATTGCCTCCAGGGAATAGTCGTTCAGGTCGTAGCCGTCCAGCCGGATCGCCCCGGCGGGGACGTTATATAACTTCAAGAGCAATTGGGCTAAAGTGCTTTTACCGGAACCGGTTTTACCGATGACGCCGACGGTTTGCCCCGCCGGAATGCATAAATTAACCGCCTGCAATGCCGGGGCGGTCGCGCCGGGGTATTGAAAAGTCAAATCGCACAGTTCGATCCGGCCGCTCAGACTGCCTGCCCGGGCTGTTTTCATTTCGGTCACGGCCGGTTGGACCGCAAAAATCTCCGCCAGCCTTTGCAGGGAAGCCAGGCCGCGGTGGAAGATGGCGATTACTCGGCCAAACGAGATAATGGGGGTCATAATCATGGTCAGGTAGCTATTGAAGGCGACAAAATCGCCGAGCGAGATGGCTCCGTTGACCACCATATTGCCGCCGTAGACGAGACTGACGCCAAAACTGACGCTCCAACAGATTTCAATTAACGGTCTCAAGGAAGCGGAGGTTTTGACCAACCGCATATTGGCGTCCATCATTTGGTCATTTAATACTCCAAAGTTTTGCATTTCCAGCTCTTCCTGGACAAACGCTTTAATCACCCGAATCCCGCCGATATTCTCCTGTACTTTATCGGAGATGGCGCCGAAGGTTTCCTGCACTTTACGGAAGCGGATTTGGATTTGCCGCCCGATTACTCGTAACAAATAAAGGACCAGGCCTAAGGGAGCCAAAGAGAGCAAGGTTAATCGGAAGTCCACTCCGGACAGCATAAAATAAAACGATGCGGCGAGAATCACCAAACCGTTGCAGGACTTTGCGGCCGCCGGACCAAAGGTCGTCCGGACGGCGGAGATATCGTTGATGGCGTAGGCGATGAGGTCGCCGGTCTTCCGGGTACTGTAAAATTCGGGGGATAACAGTTCGAAGTGGTGAAACAATTTTTCCCGCAAATAGCATTCCATATTGCGTGCCTGACCGATAATTAAATTACGCCACACAAAGGTACAAATAAAGGTGGCAATGGCAATTAGCGCCATCAGGGCGACATTATGCAGGACCATCGCTTGAGAAAAGCGGTCAGCCTTCATAATGTCGACTGTCGCGCCCAGTACTTTCGGCAAAAGAGCGAGAATGTACGAGGCCAGAAACATGAAGAACAGTCCAATAACGTAAGCGGCGGCGTGTTTTTTAAAGAAAGCGGTTAAGAGCTGATATTGCAAAGCGATGGTCCCTGCCTTATGAATTAATTATACAAATATTTCAAGCGAAATACAACGAAAATAGTGACAATTTAACGATTCATTATTCAGGGGTAGGGATAACGAAGCCATCTGGAAACGCTAAAAACGACATGAAAATTAATTTTCAGCAGCAAATTAATGAAAACATTGCCGGGAATCTGTTTTCTAAGGGAGAGTTTTCAGGGTAGTCACGATTAATTTCATTCAATTGGCGGCCATTATTATTAAATAAAAATATCGATTTTCGCTAGGAATGAAGCAACCATCTGGCAAATATTTATAAAATTATAATAAACATATCAAAATGTAAATTGCCGCTAAAGGCCAACATACCGATTGTCAATATCGGCTATGTTTTTTATGGAAATAACTTTATGCATTCGGGATATTTGGCGGTCCGGCAGTTTGTAAATCTACCGTATCCGCCCGCGGCGATTGTGACTGCAAATGATACTTTGGCCATCGGTTGCCTTAAATATTGTCTTCAAAAAAATATTAAGATTCCCGAAGAAATGGCGATAATCGGACACGATAATATTATTTTTTCGGAAATATATGAGCCGCCTGCCGTGAGGTGCAAAAAAACGAAGAGCCTGTGATCAAGCTCTGTCAAAGCAGAATCGGCAAAGAGATTGAAGTGGCTGAAATTATGAAGGTATTTAGTAAAATGATGAAATTTGATGAATGAAAGGAGAAAAGAAAGAAATGAACGAATCTTTTAATAAATACATGAAAGTCGGTCTAATCCACTTCATGGCCTACCCGGCGACGATGAAGGGCGAGGGCCCGATTGTGGAGACGGTTAAAAAGATTGCCGCGGACAGTTATTTTCAGGCGATCGAGATTAGTTGGATCAAAGACGCCGCAGTGCGGGACCAGGTGCGGAAGATGCTGGACGTTTCTCGCCTGACAGTGGCTTATGGCGGCTCGCCGCGGTTACTCACTACCGGCCTCAACATCAACGATACTGACGAGGCCGGCCGGTTAAAGGCGGTGGCTATCTTAAAAGCGGGGATTGATGAGGCTTACGAGTTAAATGCATACGGCTTTTCCTTTTTAAGCGGGAAATATGAAGCAAGCCGCCAGGAAGAAGCCTATCGGGCCCTGGTCAAATCCACCAAAGAATTGTGCGCCTATGCCGCAGCCAAGGGCAAACTCCGTGTGGCCCTCGAAGTCTTTGATTATGATGTTGACAAACGGAGTCTGATTGGTCCGGCGGCCTTGGCGCAACGTTATGCCGCGGAGATCCGGAAAGACTTTGACAACTTCGGTTTAATGGTTGATTTAAGACATATCCCGTTATTACATGAAACGGTGGCGGAATCCGTAATCCCGGTTAAGGACTACTTGATTCACGCCCATATGGGAAACTGTGTCGTTATAGATCCGAGTTTTCCTGCTTATGGCGATGCCCATCCCCGTTTTGGATTCCCCAATAGTGAAAATGATGTCGACCAATTGGAGGAATACTTACGGGTTCTATTGCAAGTGGGCTTTCTTAACTCCGAGAATCCGCCCATCGTCAGTTTCGAGGTCAAACCGTGGGGCGACGAGGACCCCGATCTCGTGGTGGCCAACGCGAAAAGAACGCTCGACCTGGCCTGGGCGCGAGTATAACAACGAAAGGATGAATGGTAATGAAAATTGTAGTATTGGACGGTTATACCTTAAATCCCGGCGATTTAAGCTGGGACGACTTAAAAAAGCTCGGTGAGGTGACGCTCTATGACCATACGCCTCCGGGACAAATCCTGGAACGCGCCCGGGGCGCGGCCATCCTCTTCACCAATAAAACGCCGTTACAGGCGGACGACTTGGCGCAGTTGGACGGGTTGAAATATATCGGCGTCCTGGCCACGGGGTATAATGTGGTTGATGTGGCAGCCGCCCGGGAACGCAACATTGTGGTTACCAACATACCCACCTATGGGACAAGATCCGTGGCGCAAATGGTCTTCGCGCTGCTCCTGGCGATGACGCAACATGTTAAGGAGCACAGCGAGGCCGTTTTTAACGGCGAGTGGACCAAATGTCGGGATTTTTGTTTTTGGAAATATCCCCTGATCGAGCTGGCAGGCAAGACCATGGGGATTATCGGCTTCGGACGGATTGGCCAGACTACGGCCGATTTGGCCGCGGCTTTCGGGATGAATGTGATTGGTTACGATAGCTTTCAGAGCGATCAAAGTCGGCGCGTCAATTTCAAATGGGCCGGCTTGGCGGAATTGCTGGCTGAGGCGGACGTGGTCAGTTTACATTGCCCGCTTTTTCCGGAGACTAAGGGGATGATTAACCGGGAGACCCTGAAGCTGATGAAGTCGACGGCATTCTTGATTAACACTTCCCGGGGACCGTTGGTGGTGGAGGAAGATTTGGCGGCGGCGTTAAACCGGGGCCAGATCACCGGGGCGGCCCTGGACGTCCTGGCAGTGGAACCGCCCCCGGCGGACAGCCCGCTCTTCACCGCCAAAAACTGTCTGATTACCCCCCACATCTCCTGGGCGACCCGTGAAGCCCGGGCCCGCCTGATGGCGATCGCGGTCGACAATTTGCAGCAATTCTTAACCGGCCGGCCGGTGAATGTGGTGAATCGGTAGATTATTAAGCTCAAGAACGTGACATGACCCAACTGGCAGACCGAGAAATATTGGTTTGCAGCCTGTTTGGGCCAGTTTTTTAAAGTCGGGATCATCTAAGAGCTTACCCGGTCCGGCTCTTAAAATAAAAACATAAAAACTTTGAGTTGTTTTGAAGATACGATATACTATAAGGTGAAAGAGTATTTGAAGGCAGAATCTTGGGATAAAATATGGACCCGAAAAAGCGGCCGAACCATTCGCTATATATCCGGATTTTACGGGGGATGACTCCGGAGCAGCGTTTAAATAAAGCTTTTGAGCTGTCGGAATTCAGCAAAGCGCTTTTTTTGGCGGGATTACGGCAGCGTTATCCGGAGTTAAAAGAAGAAGAGCTTCATAAGCTAATGTTGGAGCGTTTAGAGAAATGTCACAACCGCAATTATTAAAAAAGGTGATTGTTACGTTGGAGCAGGCCGAAATTGAATATATGCTGACCGGTTCAGTCGTTTCCAGCCTTCAAGGGGAACCAAGATCGACTCATGATATTGATATTGTTGTGATCATTGAACCCGGTAAAATTTCGGATTTAACCGCTGCCTTCCCGCCTCCGGAGTATTATTTGGATGCGGAAAGCATCAGGGAATCGCTCAACCGTCAAGATATGTTCAATTTAATCGATGTCCGTGCCGGAGATAAGGTTGATTTTTGGATATTAACTGATGAACCCTATGATTCCGTCCGTTTTGCCCGAAAACAACAAGCGGAGTTTGCCGGAATCAAAATCAATGTGTCAAGCCCGGAAGATACCATTTTGGCCAAGTTACGCTGGGCCAAATTATCCGGGGGAAGTGAAAAACAATTTGGCGATGCTTTGCATGTTTATGAATTACAGTATCGTTATTTGGATTTTGAATATCTCAAAACCTGGGTTGAGCGACTGAACTTGGAAGTTTTATGGGAACGTTTAATATCCGAAGCGGTTATTTGTTAAAATAGCATTTGATAGCCGCGAAGCCCGGGCCTGCATGATGGCGATCGCGGTCGCCATCATGCAGCAATTCTTAACCATCCGGCCAGTGAATGTGAGGTGACATGACCCAAACGGGCATACCAAGAAATATTGGTTTGTAGCCGGTTCGGGTCAGTTTTTTTTAAGTCGGGATTAATCCCGTTGAAGCGCGTTTTAGTCCCAGTGTCTTTCCAAAAATTCGACCATCACTTTGGCCGTTGGCGGACATCCCTCCAGATGCGCCGCGCAGCCGCGGGTGCATGAACCGATTCCGATGCCGGGAGATGTCTGGCCGCGGTAGCCTTGTCCGATACGGATTTTAGTTTGAAACCGGGCCAAGCTTCCTTGTTCCCGCAGTCGGGCCAGGGCATGAATCAAACTGCCGTAACAGGCCGAGCAGGCATCGCGGTCGACGATATGGCGGGCCAATTCTTGCACGCGTCCGGTCCGCGACCAGGGTTCGGCTGGACCGGTCCGGTTAAGTTCGATTACTTGATCGCCGGTCTGATAAAATCGGCCGACTCCCAGTCGTTCGGCTAAACCGATATAAGGAATTTCCTTCAAGTCAAAACCTAAAAGTTGCGCGGCGTAGCTATCGATCAATACCGGATCGGTCCCCGCGATCAGGCGGTCCATCCGTACCGGGTTGCCGCCCTCTTCAAAGTCGAGGTCGCCCATGATCCCGTCGACAATGATCAGATCTTGCTTGAGGACTTGGTTTAAATAGGCAATGGGACGGTGCAGCCCCATGGCATGAAAGCGGCGCTTTTCCGAGTTGGGAAGGCATCCCTTCAAATTTTTCAAGGCGCAGGTCAGTACGGTCTGACAATGCCCCTTTAAGACCGGGACGTTAATCAGATAGTCGACTTCCAGCGCCCGGCGGCAGACCTTGAGCCGGAAGGCGCCGGCGGCGATTTCCCGGGAAGCGTCTTGCTGCAAATCAACCAGCGGGACCTGATAGGTTTGGGCGAGCGATTGATAGTCGCAGATCCGGAAGGCTTCCGCAGTGCGCGCGCCGACCCAGGAGCCTTCCAAAATGATAATCCGCCGGTAACCCCGGGCCTGGAAGTATTCGATGATCCCGGCCACCAATTCGGGGGAGGTCGTCGCTCCCGAGGTATGCGGCTTGGGCACGACCAGATTGGGCTTGATCCCAATCAGCGCGTTTTGGTCCAGACCTTGTTCGGGCCGGATCTGTTCCAACAGTTGTTTGACCATCGATTCTGGATTAGCGCCATAAATTACAAATATTTTGTCTGACATTGCCGGTATCTCCTTATTCTTTTGATCCTTATATCTTAGATGAAACGACTAAAATGATAGCGTTTTGAGGGACGGCAATGTAATGTTATAGAGATGGGGAGTATACGCTACCTGACAGTTGCGCAAGACGCGGATTGCCGGTGTGACCGGCAGTTTTTCCTTGGACATTTCTAAATCCCTCAGATTAATTGTTATTTTACCTGAACCATTTTATACAATATAAATCGGAACGCCGATGAGCCAATAGCGGCAACTCCTGCCGGACTGCCGCAACTTTATCCAGGTCGAGCGGCACTACATTTAGTGCTTCTTCCGCTTCCGCCTCCCAGAGCACGGTCCCCCATGGGTCAACCACGGCCGAGTGACCATAGGCCGCGTAATTGGCGGCGGGATTGCGGGCCGGTCCGATTCCGGCAATAAAGACCTGATTGTCAATAGCTCGACTGCGTAATAAAGTCCGCCAGTGCGCCGGGCCGGTGGTCGTATTGAAGGCCGCCGGGACAAACACCGCCCGGACGCTCATATCGACCAGCAGGCGAAAGAGTTCGGGAAAACGCAGGTCGTAACAGATCGCCACCCCAAACCGGCCATACTCGGTATCGAAATAGGTGATGGCGTCTCCGGCGGAGAATACCGCCGACTCTTGACACGTAATCTTTCCGGGGATGGCGATGTCAAAGAGATGGACCTTGCGATAGCGGGCGACAATCGTCCCATTTCGGTCAAAC
>JASFQO010000082.1:0-7690 GCA_050115405.1 Bacillota bacterium | reverse complement strand
GGAACGTTTTAGTGACCAATGACGGTGTCACCATTCTCAGGCTGATGGAGATCAACCATCCGGCGGCGCGGCTCATGATCGACGCCGCCCTGCAACAGGAAGCCGGAGTTGGCGATGGCACCACTACCGCCACCGTGCTTACCGGAGCGTTGATTGCCGAGGCGGTTAACCAAGTCAACAAGGGCGTACCGGAGATTAAAGTGATCGCCGGAATTAAAGCCGGAATCGCCGCAGCCTTGGAACATTTGCAAGCAATTGCGGTCCCGGCGCCTGCTTTGGATAGTCCGATTTTAGCGCAGATTGCCCTAATCGCAGGCAGGGAACATCAGGATTTGGCCGAACTGGTGGTCAAAGCCGCTCAAATGGCGGGGGCGACGCTTCTGAAGGATCCTGCTTTCAAACTGGCGGACCAGATTATTGCCAGAGACGGCGTTCCCAGTCACTTGATTCAGGGGACGGTAATTAACCGGGAACCGTTAAATAAAGCGATGCCGCAGCGGATGAAGGATGTCAAAATTTTGATCCTGGACGATGCGCTGGAGCCGGTAACAATCGCCGCCGACGCGTTGCGCTCGAAAGTCGGTTTTGAACAATCCCGTTGCCATCAGAAAGAATTTTTGGCCAATGTGACCAACTTGGTTGAGTGGGGCGTGAAGGCTATTTTTACCGACCGCGGGATTGCCGATTCGGTCGAAGATTTACTTACGGAGGCCGGCATTATCGCCGTCCCGCGAGTTGCCCGTCACGAATGGCTGCGTCTGGCGCAAATGAGTGGCGCCCGCCCGGTAAAACGGACGACGCTCGGAAAACCGGCCGCCGAATTAAGCGGGATTATCGGAGAAGTAGCCGCCATTACGGTCGACGAATGCCACCAACAGTTGTGGGTGTTGGGAAAAGAAGCACAGCGATTCGTGACGGTGGTGGTTGGCGCGGCTACTCCGGTGGTAGCTGCGGAACGGGAACGCATTGCCAAAGACGCCGCGGCGGCCGTTCAAGCCGCTTGGGTGGGCGGAGTGGTGCCGGGCGGCGGCAGCGCCGAGTTGAGCCTGGTCCGGCATTTATTGAAGCAGCCCGGTGAAGGCCTGATTAGTTATGGCGTTTACTGTGTGATGGAAGCGCTCAAACGGCCGTTGGTCCAGATTTGCGCCAATGCCGGTTTTAATCCGTTGGAAAAGTTGGAGGCGGCCTTGGTCCGGCTGGAAGCGGAAGATCGGGCCGGTTTCGGCGTCAATTGCGAAACCGGCGCCGTTGAAGATCTGACCGCCGCCGGGATCTGGGATCCTTATCTGGTTAAACATTTTGCGATTAAGTCTGCCGGTGAGGTTAGCGAGGCGATTCTTCGGGTAAAGACGATTATTAAGATGAAAGATACCGGAGTGGTTTCGTCTTAGTCTCCCGGGCATAGTCGCAAATGATTTATAAATAAATCGCTAGATGGTATTTTTAGCTATGATGGAGGTATCGGAGGAACATGGTGAAAAAGCACAACCTAAGAGAACCAGCGGTTGCTGCCGGGGACATTGCGACGGGGGAAGTCGCCGAACAAGTAGAACAAGTAGAACAAGAAAAACAAGAAAAACAAGAAAAACGAGAAAAACGAGAAGAGCAACCGGTCGAGCCGAAACTACCGCCGGAGAGCCCGGATGACGGAAATAACATCGCCGAACGGCTACTGCAGATTGAACAGGAATTGCAACAGGTTAAGCAGGAGAAAGACGATCATTATGCGCGATTGTTACGCTGTCAAGCTGATTTTGATAATTTTCGCCGCCGCAGCCGGCAAGAATATGAACAGGCTTGTCTTTACGGCGGAGAAGATTTATTAAAAAAGATTTTGCCGGTACTGGATTGTTTGGAACGGGCCGTGGCCAGTTTTAGCGAGCATGCTGCCGATAATAGCAGTTGGCAGGATGGCGTGCAGTTAATTTTGAAGCAGTTTCAAGCGATTTTGGCAGCGGAGGGTTTGGAGGTGATCGAAGCATTGGAACGGGTTTTTGATCCGCAGGTCCATGAAGCCGTCTTGCAGGAACAAAGCGATGCCGTTACCGAACCGACAGTGGTTCAAGAGTTGCAAAAAGGTTATAAATTTAAAAACAAGTTAATCCGGCCGGCAATGGTCAAAGTAGCGGTGCCAAAATAGGCGCGAGGCGATCCGGAGGCTTGACGCCGGAAGCCGGAGGGTGGATAAATTCGTTAATCTTTAATAAAACCGTGGATTTCCAGTTTCCAACCTCTAGCTTCTAGTGAGGCAGGGACGTTAGGTGGAAAGAAAGATTTAGGATAACTAATTTCCTTAAAATAATTGGTTCAATGAATAGGAGGCTTTAATAAATGGCAAAGGTATTAGGAATTGACTTAGGTACTACCAATTCATGCATGTCGGTGATGGAGGGCGGTGAAGCTACGGTAATTGCCAATGCGGAAGGCGGCCGGACCACTCCGTCGGTAGTCGGTTTTGCGAAAACCGGCGAACGGATGGTGGGTCAGGTAGCCAAACGGCAAGCAGTAGCCAATCCGGACCGGACGGTTGTTTCGATCAAACGGCGGATGGGTACCGACTATAAAGTAACGGTGGATGGGAAAAATTATACGCCGCAGGAAATTTCGGCGATGATTCTGCAAAAGTTGAAGGCCGACGCCGAAGCTTACTTAGGGGAGAAGATTGAAAAAGCGGTGATTACCGTCCCGGCTTATTTTTCCGATTCGCAACGGCAGGCCACCAAAGACGCGGGCCGGATTGCCGGAATGGAAGTTTTGCGAATTGTCAATGAACCGACCGCGGCGGCGCTGGCTTACGGGCTGGATAAAGGGGAAGACCATACCATTTTGGTTTATGACTTGGGCGGCGGGACGTTTGACGTCTCCATCCTCGAGTTGGGCGACGGCGTCTTTGAAGTCAAGGCCACCAGCGGTAACAACCGGTTGGGCGGCGATGACTTTGACGAACGGATCGTCAATTGGATGGCCGAACAATTTAAGCGGGAAAACGGAATTGACCTTCGCAATGACCGGATGGCGCTGCAGCGGTTGAAAGAAGCGGCGGAAAAGGCGAAAATCGAACTTTCCGGCCTGGCTTCAACCGGGATTAGCTTGCCGTTTATTACGGCAGTCAACGGCGAACCGAAACATTTGGATATGACCTTGTCCCGGGCCAAATTTGACGAATTAACCGCCGATTTGGTGGAAGCCACGGTTGGACCGCTCAAACGAGCGTTATCCGATGCCGGTTTAGAGGCTAAGGACATTAGTAAAGTTATTTTAGTAGGCGGTTCAACCCGGATTCCGGCAGTACAGGAGGTTGTGAAAAAGTACACCGGTAAAGAGCCTTACAAAGGGGTCAATCCGGATGAGGTCGTCGCTATCGGGGCGGCCATTCAAGGCGGCGTCCTGACCGGTGAAGTTAAAGACATCGTATTACTGGACGTTACTCCTTTGTCGCTGGGATTGGAGACTTTAGGCGGCGTCTTCACTAGGATTATTGATCGGAATACAACTATTCCGACTTCCAAGTCGCAAATTTTCTCAACGGCGGCTGATAATCAGACTGCGGTTGATATCCATGTTTTACAGGGCGAACGACCGATGGCCGCCGATAATATCACCCTCGGCCAATTCCGCCTTGATGGAATTCCGCCGGCGCCGCGCGGTTTGCCGCAGATTGAAGTGACTTTCGACATTGATGCGAATGGGATTGTCCATGTATCCGCTAAAGATAAAGGAACCGGCAAGGAACAAAAGGTGACGATTACTACTTCCAGCGGGCTTAAAGAGGATGAAATTCAAAAGATGGTCAAAGACGCCGAATCTAATGCCGAGGAAGACAAGAAACGTCGTGAAGAAGTGGAAGCGGTTAACGAAGCCGACAGCCTGGTTTATACCACTGATAAGACTTTAAAGGATCTGGGCGACAAGGCCGATAAGGCTCAAGTCGAAAAGATTAAACAATACCGCGATGAACTGCAGCAGGCGGTTACTGCCAAAGATCTGTCCAAGATCAACGAGAAGAAAGAAATCCTGCAAAAAGCGCTGCATGATTTGTCGGCGACCATTTATAACCAAAATCCCGACGCCGGCGCCGCCAATGCCGCCGGGGGGGGCGAGACCGGCCCGGGCCAGGCGGAATACGGTCCGCAAAACGATGGTCCTACTGTGGATGCCGACTATAAAGTGCAAGACGATAAATAGAGCGGCAAACCGCTTGTGACTCGCAACTTGTCGTTCGTCGTGCGGAGAGCCAAAGACAATAGTTGGAGGTTTAGGCAAATCTTGTTGAAAATCGGATTTGATTTTAGTTGATGAACGGCGGATGACGATTTTTAAAAATTGACTTTGGTTTCTCGAACGACGAATGGCGAACGACGAGCGACGAGAATTCATAAAGAAGGAATAACTAATGGCAAAACGCGATTATTATGAAGTCTTGGGAGTCAGTAAGACCGCAACGGATGATGAGATTAAAAAAGCTTTCCGGAAATTGGCCCGTCAGTATCATCCCGATGTCAACAAGGATAATCCCAAAGCGGCGGAGGCCAAATTTAAAGAAGCGAATGAAGCATATTCCGTCTTAAGTGATCCCCAGAAACGGGCCGCTTATGATCAATATGGGCATGCGGCCAATGATCCCAACTTTGGGGCCGGAATGGGCGGTTTTGGCGATACCGGGTTTGATGGGTTTGGGGATATTTTCGATATGTTTTTCGGCGGAGGCCGGGGAACGCATAGACAACGCAACGGCCCGCAACGTGGTAATGACCTGCGGTACGATTTGGAAGTTGATTTCGAAGCAGCCGCCTTTGGTAAAGAAACAGTGGTCGAAATCCCGCGTACCGAAACCTGTCCGACCTGTCACGGCAATGGCGCGAAACCGGGGACGCCAATCAAGACTTGTCCGGTTTGTAACGGGACCGGCCAGGTTCAGGTTACCCAAAATACGGCTTTTGGCCGTTTTGTGAATGTCCGGACCTGTGAACGCTGTCACGGGGAAGGTAAGACGATTGAGACGCCGTGTCCCGAATGCCGGGGCAGCGGCAGGGTACGCAAAACCCGGAAGATTGACGTTAAGATACCCGCCGGGGTGGAGAGCGGTTCGCGTTTGCGGATCTCAGGCGAAGGCGAAGCCGGATTGCGGGGCGGGTCACCGGGGGATTTATATATTTATATTTATGTCAAAAAACATCCCGAATTCGAACGCCAGGGCGACGACATTTACAGTGAAGTCAAAATCAGTATGGCGCAGGCGACTTTGGGGACTAACATCATGGTGAGTACGTTGGATGGCAAAGTGGAGTTGAAAATTCCGGAGGGGACCCAATACGGGACTTCTTTCCGCTTGAGAGGCCGGGGCGTTACCCATCTGCGGGGCCAGGGCCGGGGTGACCATTATGTGAAAGTCAAAATTTCTACTCCGACCAGACTAACCGGCGAGCAACGGGAACTCTTTAAGAAGTTGGCCTTATCTTTTGGCGAACACTTGTCTGCGGATGATAAGGGTTTTATGGACCGGGTCAGGGACGCGTTTAAATGATGCGGCAGGCAGTAGGCGCAAAATAGTAGATCGATTCCTATTGTTGTATTTTAGCTGTTTTGGAATGTTAATGAAAGGAAAGAAACAGGAGGTTGACTAAGCCTTCCTGTTTCTTTATGTAAGGAGGTTTGGCGATGGCGGAACAATTTTGGTGTGAGATCAAGGTAATGGTGGCTGCGGCGCAGTTTGAACTGGTGGCGGAAATCATGCAAGATGCCGGCGCGGGCGGGGCGGTTTTTGATGATCCGGCCATTTTGGCGACCCGGCCTCCCGAACACGATGAAATTTACAGTGAAGAACTGGTACGGAATATTGCCAGGGTGGCCGGAGTCAGAGCTTACTTTCCTGTGGACGACCGGTTGGGGGAGCGCCTGAAAGAGCTTAAGGAGCGGCTGGAGAAGGCGTTGGGAGAAGAACCGCGCTTTTGGTTGCAGCAGATTCGGGAGGACGATTGGGCGCAAGCCTGGAAGGCTTATTTTAAGCCGGAAAAGATTGGTAAAGTAGTGATTAAGCCGAGTTGGGCCGAGTATCAGCCCGACGGGTCGGAATTAGTCGTAGAACTTGACCCGGGTATGGCCTTCGGTACCGGTAATCATCCGACTACCCGGCTTTGTCTCGAACTATTACAGGAATTGGTCACCGGACCGTTAGAGATGTTGGACTTGGGGACCGGTTCGGGAATTTTGGCGATTGCTGCCGCTAAACTGGGAGCCCGGCACGTAACCGCTTTCGATATCGATCCGGTTGCAGTACGAGTGGCGCAGGCTAATGTGGCTGCCAATCGGGTAGCGGAGACGGTCACGGTCGCCGCGGCCGACTTGCTGCCCGGGCAGACCGGCGCGGTTTATGATTTGGTAGTCGCCAATATTATTGCCGCAATTATTATGGAACTTGGTCCGGCAGTGGCGGTGGTTTTAAAACCGGGCGGAATTTTTCTGGCCTCCGGAATCATTGCCGAACGCGGCGCGGCAGTGGCCCGGACGCTGACTGACGCCGGTTTAACTGTCGAACGGACCATAACCCGGGACGGGTGGGTAGCGATTGTAGCGCGGAAAAGTTTGTAAGCAAATCACGAACAGCGAGAATGGAGGGGGCGACGGGATGACCCGTTTTTTCGTACCAACGGCTAGAATTAGGGATGATTTGGTCTATCTGGAAGGCGGCGACCATCATCATTTGCAGACAGTGTTACGGCGGACGGTCGGTGACGAAGTGCAGATCTTAAATGGCAAGGGGGAGGAATGGACGGCGCGGATTGTCGCCATGACGGCGCACACCACCATTGCCAAACTGAGCGGTAGCGCCGACCGGCGGACCGAACCCCGGCTCAAGCTGAATCTGGTGCAAAGCCTGCCGAAAGCCGCCAAGTTTGAATGGATTATCCAAAAGAATACCGAATTGGGAGTCTCGCGTTTTCAGCCCATCATTTCGGAACGTAGCCTCGTCAAGCTGGACGCGGCGGTGCAGTCGAAAAAGCAGGAACGATGGCAAAAAATTATTCAAGAGGCGGCGGAACAGTCGGGTCGGGGAATTGTCCCACAGTTAGCGCCGGTGTTGGAGTGGCGCGACTTTTGCGTCCAATTTCCCGCCGGATTGGTCTTATTGCCCTGGGAGGGTGAACGGCGCCGTTCGTTGAAGACGGTGCTGGAAGCGCTCCGTGAGCCACCGGAGCAACTGAGTCTGATCATCGGACCGGAAGGCGGTTTTGCCCAAACCGAGGTTGCCAAGTTGCAAGGGTTAGGAGCGGTCCCGCTTACCCTCGGTCCCCGGATTTTACGGACCGAAACCGCCGGCCTGGTGGCGGCGGCGGCTTTGTTGTATCATTTTGGGGAGTTAGGATAAACGGTTTTATGTCTGTTGTGCAGGCATTAATTTTTCGATAAATCAAAGGATTCGATTTTTCTAAAATTTACCATTGACACCGATGGATACATCGTGGTATATTTTTAAAGATGATTAACATAACATAGTTGCTTTTGCGTTGCTGAATTATGGCGATGACATTTGGGCCAAGTCATTTTCATGTTTTCTCTTTTTGGATGTCTTCATGATACTCCTTTATGACACGGATGTAACTAACCCCCTCTTTTACAAGGAAGACCTTTTCTTACAAGGATGTAAGATTTTTTTATTTTACCTCCGATCTTTTGAAATCCATTTTTTAAA
>JASFQO010000081.1:0-7734 GCA_050115405.1 Bacillota bacterium | reverse complement strand
ATGTCCAAATTCAAAGAATTTCTGCTGATCAATCTTGGTTTAGCGCTGGTAGCCTCAGGAATCCATTTTTTTAAAGCGCCGAATCGTTTCGCTACCGGCGGAATCAGCGGATTAGCGATCATTATTCACCATTTTGCCCCGGGCCTTTCGGTCGGACCCGCGATGCTCGCCATCAACATTTTCCTGCTAAGCGGCGGTTTTATGTTAATTGGAGCGAACTTCGGCACCAAAACCATCTACTCCAGTTTCAGCCTTTCCGCCATGGTCTGGTTTTTGCAGAAACTGTTTCCGATGACCGCGCCCTTGACCAATGATACCCTGTTGGAGTTGCTCTTCGGCATTATTTTACCGGGGGTGGGCTCGGCGATTGTCTTTAATCAAAACGCTTCCACCGGAGGTACGGACATTGTCGCTAAAATCCTGCAAAAAAAGACCAGTCTGGATATTGGCAAAGCGCTTTTACTGGCGGACTCGGCCATTACGCTCACTGCCGGCGCGGTTTTCGGCGTACGCATCGGCATGTATTCCTGTTTAGGATTACTTCTAAAGGCCTTTTTAATCGACCTGGTACTCGAAAGCCTGAATATCCGCAAGCAATTGGTAATTATCAGCAGCCGTCCGGAGTTAATCCGTATTTATATTATTCAAAAGCTCCACCGAGGGGCGACCATTCATACCGCCCACGGCGCTTTTTTCCAAGAGCCGAAACAAGTTATTACGACCGTCCTCACCCGGGCGCAGGCTCTGAGCTTGCGCAACTACATCCGGGCTATCGACCCGGAAGCCTTCATTACCATTACCAATACTTCCGAAATCATCGGCAAAGGCTTTCGAAGCACCTGATGAGAAAAAAGAAGGACAGGTTACCAACTTATCCTTACAGCTCACTTCCCACTTCTCAGTTGCGGACCGCAAATTTATAGACCGTCGTCTGATGATAAGTCTCATCCGGATTTAAACGGGTGGAGGGAAATTCCGGATGATTGGGAGAATCGGGATATGCTTGCGTTTCCAGGCAAAATCCGCTCTGCGGACCGTAAAATTGCCCGGACTTGCCTTGAATGGTCCCGTCTAAAAAATTCCCGGTATAAAACTGGACTCCCGGCGCGGTGGTAGAGACTTCCAAAATTCTGCCGCTTTGCGGGTCCTCCGCTTTGGCGGCCAAACGAAGTCCCGGCGCTTGCCGGTTAAGCACATAATTATGGTCATAACCGCCTTCGACCGCCGCAAAACGCGCCCCGATGGCCCGGGCTTTGGTAAAATCCCAAGGCGTCCCGGCTACTGCCGCCAAATCGCCGGTGGGAATCAGTTCCGCGTCAACCGCCGTGATATAGTCGGCGTTAATCCGCATGATCTGGCCGAGGATATCACCTCTTCCCTCACCGCTTAAATTAAAATAACTATGGTTGGTCAAATTGACGACCGTCGGCCGGTCCGTGCGGGCGCTATATTCCAGCGTCAATTCATTTTGGTTGTTAAGGATATATTTGACTTCCACCTGTAAATTACCAGGATAGCCTTCTTCCCCGTCTGCGGATACATACCGAAGCGCAACGCCGACGGTCGCGCCGGTGTGAATCTCCCGCGCCCGCCAGAGCACCTTGTCAAAGCCGACCAAGCCGCCATGCAGATGATTACGGCCATCATTGACAGCCAGTTGATAGATGGCGCCATCCAAAGTAAACCGGCCTTTGGCAATCCGATTGCCATAGCGGCCGACCAGCGCGCCAAAATAAGGATGAGGTTTTTGGTATTCCGCCAAGGTCTTCAATCCCAACGCCACATCCGCAACAGCGCCATTTTGATCGGGCGCCAGGATGGCGGTGATTATCCCGCCATAGTTGGTAATTTTCACGGTTACGTTGTGCTCATTGCTTAAAGTAAACAGCGACGCCTCTTCACCCTGATTGGTCCGGCCAAACAACTCTTTTTGCAAATCCATTGGTAGGTCCCTCCTGCAATGATGATATCAACTTATTTTACCATATTTAAGCCATTATTGTTATTAATTATTCAAAACTGTTATTAAAAATCATTTCTCTTTTCCGCTCAAAATTTGATTTATCATTGGCAAGACCACCAGCAAAATATCTTTTAATTGCCAGGCGGACTGGGTGGTTTTTTTGCTTAACAGATTCAAAATGCCTTTCATAAACAAGCTTTCCAGTTGGGTGGGGGACTCTTTTTTGGCGGCGCCCCGCCGACGGCCGCGCTCAAAAATCCGATCGAGATTCAGTTGGCCCGCCCCTTGAAGACGACGTCCCAAACCGACGTTGCCGGCGGTCTGTTGCAACAACCGGCGCACTTGATCCGGTTGCAGGCCGGGCCAACGCTCCAATAACAGGGCCGCTCCGCCCGAAACCAGCGGCGCGGCGGTAGAAGCGCCGCTATAAGTACAATATCCGCCGTCGCGTTTGATGGCAACCACATTGGCTCCGGGCGCCACCAAATCCGGAACGACAAAATTGCGGGCGGCGCCGACCGGACGACCGCGTCGCTCCAACCGTTCATCCTTGACAGTTAACGTCTTTTGGCCGTCCAGGTTTCCCACGGTAATAATGCGCGCGCTGCTTCCGGGTGAAGCGGTATCGCGATAATCCGGGCCCGCTTTGCCGGCGGCGGCGCAGACCACGATCCCTTTTTTCCAGGCAAGCGCAACCGCCCGGCAAAGCGGGTCCCGGTCATAATTGCCCTGTAACCTTGTCCCAAGTGATAAATTGATCACTCGAATCCTCAGATTGTCGCGATTATCCAGACACCATTCCATCCCAAGCAGCAAATCCGACAGCCGGCCGCGGCCCGTTTTGTCCAATACTTTGACTCCCGCCAGACGGGCCTCCGGAGCCACGCCTTTATAACGGCCGCGGGAACTGATCCCGTTGCCGGCAATCAGTCCCGCCACATGGGTACCGTGACCGTGGTCGTCATAAGGTTCCACTTGAGCGCCCACCAAATCGTTCCAGGCCAGAATCCGATTTTCCGGTACGGTTAAGTCATCATGGGGCGCAATTCCGGTATCCAAAACGGCAACGGTCACTCCCTTGCCGGTAAACTGATATTCGCCGCTAAAAACGCCGTGATAGACCGGCGTGGCTGTCTCCGCGGCCAAAACTTCAACCGTGCTATTTTCCCAAAGCTTCACTACCGGCGCCAATCTGACCAAATCCGCCAAGACTTCCCGGGGTAAAGTGGCGGCGACAGCCGGTATTAATCTGACTTCCTGACCCAATTGGCCTTGATTGGCTTCGATAAACGACCATACCCGTTCGGTCCGTACCCCGACGGCTTCGACCAATACCCGGCAAAGATCTAGGGTCGGACCGTTTTCTTCCGTATGCGCCAAGCCTGACGCCAGCTTCGGCCCTACTTGCAGAAATCGCTGAAGCAAACGATCACCTCCATATTTTAGCTTTTTAGCGACAAGACATTTTCAAGGCGCGATAGCTGAGCTATCCACCATTGCCTTAACAACCTCGTCAAACGGTAATTGACCGATTATTTCCATCATTTTATCCAACTGAGTTTTCCGTTTTAAGTTCCCCGTCAGAATAAACTGCACCGTCTGGTCGTTATTAACCCACACCGACCGTACCACCAAAGCCCCACTTAAGAGACCGCCAATCACCAAAATCTGCGTTGGGTCTAATCGCGGGCAATTTTTCTTAGTACCGCCAAAACTATCATCATTCTTATTACTTTGTTTATCCTGCTTATTACCCTTATCCTTGTTATGCTGTTTGTCCTGCTTATTTTTATTATCTCTGTTATGTTTGTCCTGCTTGTTGCCCTCATCCGACTGAGCGCCATCGTTACCAAATCCTAATTGACTGAGTAATTTCTGCAAATTCCCCAGATCGTCCGCCGAGAACACGCTTACCGCCCCTTTCGCTTACGAAATGGGTTCAAAAACTCGTGCAAATCGGGAAATATCTACTCCAATTATCAATAAGGCCACTACTGCACCGACAATAAAGAGCAAAATATCGCGTTGGAAATCTTCAAACCTTATCCCGGCCAACCCGTTTCTCCCCTTTCAAAACACCCGGTAAACTATCATATGAATAATCGCTGGAAATGGCAATAAATCCAATGGTATTATTTCATTCCAGTCCCGGTAGCCCGGCATATTGATAAGGGTTCCGGAGCGCCGCCACATTGCGGTTGGCGGCGCGGGATGTGATCAACCCGCTAATGGTATGCGCCGCCAGCAGTCCCGCCTCAAGCGGTCGCAGTAACACTGCAATCGCCGCAGTGTCCAGATCTTCCTGTAACCACCGCCTTTCTTGATCAGGCGGCAACACTACGGGCATTCTTTTTTTGGTATTATGGATTTGCGCCAGTAACGCATTGGCTTCCGTCGTCAGAATACTGTAAGTGTTGACAGTTTCCCCGGTGGCCCGGTCCGTCCATTGTTCCCAAATGCCGGCCAGTGAAAAGACGGCCTGATTTTTCAGATAAATATAATACGGATACTTCCGCCCTGCAAAAAGCCGCCATTCATAAAAGCCCTCCGTCGGAATCAAACAGCGGCGTCTCCGGACGGCCTGACGAAAAGCAGGTTTGATAAACACCGTGTCGCTGCGGGCGTTCAAAGTATAGCCCCGCATTTTGCGCGCCTCCTCCGCCGTCTTCACCCATGCGGGAATCAACCCCCAATAATAGTATTGAAGTTGATCGGGTTGTTCGTTGGTAATCACCGGCATCTGCGGGAAGTCAAATCCCGCCGCATAATAGCGCGGCGTCTCGGTCAGTTCCGCCGGATATTCCAACTCAAACTCGAATTTCAAGTTATACCGGTTTTGCAAACTCCGCGCCGTCTGGCTCAACGCATAAAAAAAACACATCCTGATAGCTCCCCCTTTGCCCTGCGTAAATATTTCCAATCCAACTTTCAATATTCCCCCGTTTTATCATTTCCTTTTCGGCGCATTTAGGCGCCAACCCTGCTAAATTTTGATACATCCCCCATCCACCGCTCACAATTTCACGCTGATAATATCCTTCCACCTGGTGGTATAACAAGGCGACAGTTTCTCCTGCCGCAGTTTCCAGCGGACGCCGGAACCCTGCGCCGCGCTTTTGACCGTGTTTGCGCCGTATCTGGCGTTGAGCCGATCAAGCGTCCGCATGACGGCGGCGTGTTTTTCGTAATCAACCGGATCAAACAACGCGCCCTGCGCCTGTTCCTCCAGGGTCAAGTCATACACCAGCACTCCGGCTTTTTTATAACGGTACCCGGGACGGTAAATCGCCTCCAAAGCGCCTAAAGCATACTTAATCAACATCAGGCTGCTATTGGTCGGCGTCGGCAGTTTAGAAATGAAATTACGGGCATATTGCGGTTCGGCGGGCTTAAAGCCGTTGGTGTGGATGAACACCTGCAGTTGACCGGCGCAGGTCTTTTGGCGGCGCAGCTTTACCGCGCACTGATTGGCAAAGGTCGCCACCGCTTCCCGCAACGGTCCCAAATCGGTCTGAGTCGCGCCGAACGATCGCGAAGTACACATGGCCTTTTTGGCCGGCGGGACCAACTCCAGCTCCAGACAGGGGAGCCCTTCCAACTCTTTTTTGATCCGCAAACCGACCACAGTCATTTTCCGCCGCACCCAGGCATCGGGCAAGTTGACAAAATCAGCGGCGGTCCGGACACCCGCCCGGTTTAACATGGCGGCGTATTGCCGGCCGATCCCCCAGACTTCGGCAATGGCGAATTCCTGCAATGCCGCGGCAATCCGGGCCGGATCGTCCAGCACCAGAACACCGTGATTGGCCGGGACCTTTTTGGCATAATGATTGGCGGTCTTCGCCAACACTTTCGTGGGGCCGATGCCGACACTGACCGGAATTCCGGTATTTTGCCGGACCGCAGCGCAGATCCGCCGCGCATAACCTTCCCAATCGACCGTAATGCCGGTTAAATCCATAAAAGCCTCGTCGATTGAATAGATTTCCAGCTCCGGAGTGAAGGCGGCCAGCGTCTGCATCACCCGGTGCGACAAATCCCCGTACAGACAATAATTGGAGGAAAAAACCGTTACGTGGTTGCGCTCCAGCAAGTCCCCGATCCGAAAAGCCGGCTCCCCCATCTTAATCCCCAAAGCTTTCACCTCATTGGAACGGGAGATCACGCAGCCGTCGTTATTGGAAAGCACAATCACCGGCCGTCCTTGGAGCCCCGGGTTGAAGACCCGTTCACACGAGACATAGAAATTATTGCAATCAACTAACGCCAACATCTTAACCAACATGCCTCCATTTCGTTAGTAGGCATAAGGTGAGTGTAAATTACTTGACGGTAATTTTCACCCTAACGTTCATGCCTTGCTTCGCAGGCACAAAACTGTGAGTGTAACTACTAACGTATTTTCACCCTAAAACGCCTTCTTAATAATATAGGTCACGATGCCCCACACCCGCAAATCAGCCTCATCGGGGACCGGGATCGGTTTATACGCCGGATTGGCGGGCATCAGCAGCAACCGCCCCTTTTCCCGCCGGATTTTTTTTAAAGTAAATTCCCCGTCTAAAAAACAGACCGTCAAAGCATCCGGGCGGTAGCGCAATGACTTGTCAATCACCAACAAGTCGCCGGGCGCGACTCCCGCGTCCCACATCGACTCCCCCTTCACCCGCCCGAAAAAAGTGGCGCTCGGGTTTTTGATCAAGGTCTGGTTCAGGTCCAGCATATTTTCGATATAATCTTCAGCCGGCGAGGGAAATCCGGCGACGATTTGGAATCCGATATCAGGCAATTTCAATTTGGAAGCGGTGGAAGCAGTAAACACTTCAAGGCTCATATTGTGGTCCATCCTTTCCTTTTTGCAAACATATGTTCTTGTAATTGCTATTATACCAGGTTTTCCGTAAAAATAAAAATGGTATTTTCCGGATCAAATTAAAAGACGGCCTCTTTGGGAATTTTGTATATTCCAAATAAATTTACAGGTATTTGCGCATCAGTGATAACTCGTGGAATATCTCTCTTTGATTTTATTCCTTTAAATGAACTCTATCACATCTAAGCCTTTTTCACGAATTGTTTCACGTGGTTTTATTTTTCATCCCATTGAGATATTCAAAATATCTTTTAAAAACCGAGGCGACGCTTCAATGTCTGAAAAAAAAATTGACAATATAATTCATGCCTATTTAAAAGAACTATCCCATCAAGAAATTAATGTGGAACAAATTTTCCTTTATGGCTCCCAAGTCCGCGGAACAGCTCGAATTGATAGTGATATCGATTTGGTAGTTGTTTCCCGGGATTTCGCCAATATGACCCCGGCCGAAAAATGGCAAAAGCTTGGCAGGGCGACATTAGCCCTGAATGAGCCCATCGAAGTCCTCCCTTATACTCCATTAGAACTCCAAAGCAGTTTAAAACGGAAAGGCAACTTCATCCGGCACATCCTCTCCCAACCGGAAATCATGGAATATCGTCCGTAAAAATCCCCCCGCTTAGCGCAAAAAGGCAAAGAAACCTAGAAAAATGTTGATGTCGAGAAATATATCCAATTGGAAAAGACAAAAAATTTTTTATAATTATGATGGAAGAGTTTTCTCTGAAAAATATAGTTAAAATATTGTTTTGATTCCGGTCATGGGAGTATAATATTAATTAGAAAAAAAGCGAAGGTATTCCTTGTGGCTAAAGTGAACATAAATATACAGTACCGCAAGAGTTCTTGCTGACTTTAAGGGAACAAGAAGATGACTTTGCATTGGATATGAAAC
>JASFQO010000080.1:0-7756 GCA_050115405.1 Bacillota bacterium | reverse complement strand
ACTTTTAACGAAATTGCTTTAATCCCCCGTACTAAGCTTACCGGCGTATCAATAGGGTCCAAATCTTTCGTCTTGTGACTCCGGGTCACTTACGACCCGGAGTCACAAGACGAAAGCCCTCCGTGACGAATATACGAGCCCTATTTTATTTCCGCAATTCCCGCGTCGCCTGTTCGTCCAGTGAATAGATTCCTTTTTCATCGCTAACCACGCATACCCGGTAAAGCTCTCGCGCTTTTTCGACCGAAACATAACCGTCGGCCACATCCGCCAGCACTTTCGCCGGGGGGCGTTTCGTCGGGTCGCCGTAACCGCCGGCGCCCGGAGTCAGCGCCTTCAAAATTTCCCCTTTTCGCATGAGCAGTCCGGTGCTTTTGGAGGGCAAGCGGGTTTCCTTCCCATCCCAGAAACGGTAAAATGCGCCTGTGGAACCGGTTCCGCCCCCCTCCAGGCCCCAGGGTTGAAATTTTTGCCGGTCGCCCGTGGCCTTGGTACGGATCCCCGCCACCATCATCTCAAATTCCCGATCAATTCCCAGACCGCCGCGGTATTCTCCTGCTCCGCCCGAATCCTGACGCAATTCGTATTTTTTAACGGTAATTGTCGGAAACTCACTTTCCAACGCTTCGATCGGCATATTGGAGGTGTTAGTCATGTGGACCTGAACCCCACTTAGTCCATCGGCATGCTTACTGGCCCCGGAACCCCCGCCTATTGCTTCGTGGCAAATGAGCATACTCCGAGGGTCGGACGGATCCTGTCCGGTAAAGACGGTGGTCTGACAGGTACTATTGCATCCGGCAATCACCCGTTCAGGCGCAACCGCCGCCAAGGCCCCGAAAATTACATCCGGCAAACGCTGACAGGTATTAATGGTCAGACCGAAGGGTCCCGGTTCCACCGGATTAACGATCGAGCCTTCCCGCGCAATCACCTTGAATACCCGGTAAATTCCGGAGGTAGCCGGAATATCGGCGCCGAATAACACCTTCAGAGAATAAAACACCGTTGCCAACAATGAGTTGTACGAAACGTTGAGCGGCGCAGCCACCTGGTCGCAGGAGGCGGAAAAGTCAAATTCAATGAAATCACCCTTCACGGTAATCGTAACCGCAATCGCCAACGGGTCCGGATAAGCCGGATAGGCGTCGTCCATGTAATCTGTGTAGCTATACTGACCGTCCGGAATCTTTGCAATCGCCGCTTTTAACCTGCGCTCCGAATACCTTTGCAACTCCAGCATGCATTCCAACAGTCCGTCCCCATACTTTTCATAGGCTTCGCGCATCCGACGCGCCCCGACATGATTGGAAGCAATTTGCGCGATCAGGTCGCCCTGACGTTCCATCCTTACCCGGGTGTTGGCCAAGATTAAATTAAGGATATCGTCAAGGATTTTGCCGTCTTTACAGATGCGAATAATCGGAATTCTGAGACCCTCCTGGAAAATACTGTCGGCGTCACTGGAGGTGCTTCCGGGAACTTTACCGCCAATGTCCGAATGATGCGCCATGTTGATAATCCAGCCAATCAGTTTTTCTCCCCCGAAGACCGGCTCGGCGATGATCAAGTCCGGTAAATGATTGCCGCCGCCATGATAAGGATCGTTGCCGACAAACATGTCGCCCGGGCGAATGGTCGGTTTGGGGTGAACCTGATAAAGTCCTTTGACAAAAGTTAAAAATGCCGACAAATGCAAAGGAAGATTATCGGCTTGCGCGACCATATCGCCGTCGGGGTCGAGAACCGCGGAGGAAACGTCCCGGCGTTCCTTAATATTAGTCGAATAAGCGCTTTTAATGATTGAAAGCGATGTCTCTTCGGCGATGGACAACATAAGATTCCCGACAATTTCCACCGTTACGGCATCCACCTTCAGTTGATTACTTTCTTGAACCATCTTGACCACCTCCAGTATGGATGACATAAAGATTGTAAAAACCATCCGTGTATGCCGTCCAGCCGGGCGGGACCACCGTAGTCGTGTCCATCTGTTCGATAATCATGGGTCCTTCCGCTTTGCAGCCGGGCTTAAACCCATCACGATGATACACCGGTACGGATAAATAATCCCTCTCTCCGACATAAAGCACGTTCCGGGTAGCAAGCGACTTGGGGACAGTTGCCTTCGGATTGATCCTTTCGGCCTTGATCTCCGGCTTGTCAATGTCGCCGATCGCCGTGAGCCGATAGTTGACAAACTGTACTTTCAACTGCTCATTGTAATAACCAAAATTCTTTTCATGGGCAAGATGGAAGTCTCGGATCGCTTGGGCTAAAACCGCTTCATCCAATTCACAGTTAGGTAACGGTATGGTGATCTCATAATTTTGCCGTAAGTATCGGGCATCCACCGATCTGGTAAAACTCCGCCGGCAGGCGGGAATTTTTTCTCTATCCAATAAATCTGCGCCTTCCCGCAACATGGCGTCAAAGATGCCGTTGATCCGGGCCAAATTTTCCGGACAAGCAATCATGATATGGGAACGACTTAAGTCAAACTTCGTATCCGCCATTAAAAGCCCCAACGAACACAAGGTCCCGGGCGAAGATGGAATAAACACCTTGGAGATTCCCAACTCGACCGCAACCTCACAAGCATGGAGCGGTCCCGCGCCCCCAAAGGCCATCAGGGCAAAATCCCTGACATCATAGCCTCTTTCCACCGAGACTACCCGGATGGCGCGAATCATATTCGAATTGACCACGGCGATGATCCCGGTCGCCGCTTCTTCCATAGTCAACCCCGACTTGGCGCAAATTTTGGTCTGCAAGGCGGTTTTAGCCAAACCGCTATGGACATCCATTCTTCCGCCGAGAATTTTAGTCTGGTTTAGCTTTCCTAAAACAATATTGGCGTCGGTGACCGTCGGTTCTTCCCCGCCCCGCTGATAACAAGCCGGTCCCGGTTTGGCGCCGGCGCTTTGCGGGCCGACCTTTAACGCGCCGCCATCGTCGATGTAGGCGATACTACCGCCGCCGGCGCCGATAGTGACAATGTCAATCATCGGAATGCGGGCGGGATACCCTTCCACTAATCGTTGGTTGGACAACTGGGGTTGGCCGTTGTCAATTAGACTGATGTCGGCGCTGGTGCCGCCCATATCGAAGGTAATGATGTTCTTTAAACCGCATAAATTACCCATATACGCCGCGCCGACCACCCCGGCGCTGGGGCCGGAAACAGCAGTCTTGATCGGGCTTTCAATGGTTTCGCTGATTGAAATAATACTGCCGTTGGACTGAGTGACATAGGGAGTAACCTTAATCCCGACATTTTTAATGGAACGTTCGAAATTATAAATATACTTCTTCATTACCGGGCCGAGATAGGCATTGAGCACCGTGGTGCTCATCCGCGCAAACTCCCGGAACTCATGGACCAGTTCATGGGAGACGGAAACATAAGCCTCGGGAAAAATCTCCTGAATAATTGCTTTAATCCGTGCTTCATGCTCAGGATTAATAAAGGAAAATAAAGTACAGACGGCGATTGCCTCCACTTTTTGGTCTTTCAAATATTGGACTACCCGCCGCGTCTCGGCTTCGTCAAGCGGTGTCTTGATACTGCCGTCATAGAGGACCCGTTCGTTGACGGTACATTTCAGCCCCGGTGGAATGATGCTCACCGTTTTCGGCCGTAACAGGTCATATAAATGCGGCCGGCGCTGCCAGCCAATCTCCATCATATCCTTAAAGCCCCGGGTGGTAATCAAGCCGACTCGGGAACCCTTTTTTTCAATCAACGCGTTGGTGGCGACGGTCGTCCCGTGGGCCAAATAATTAATCTCATCGGGCCGGATCCGCTTAATCGCCAGGGCCTGCATAATTCCGTCGACAATCGCCCGGGATGGGTCGCCCGGAGTGGAACTAAGTTTGTAATGAAAGATACTTTTACTTGCAGTGTCGAACACGGACAAATCCGTAAACGTCCCGCCGACATCGACGCCTATCATATAACTCATTTCCCTACACCTTTCTGCACACTATGGTCAGCCTGAGACGCCGGAACGGGGCCGGCGTCCCGAGTTTTAATTATAATAAATTCTAAAATATCAATTTTTTTCCGATGGAACCCCGACAACCAGCCCGATGCGGAGATGCGGGGGCATGCTAACGCCGCGGCCCGGTTGCGGGTCCGCCAAATGCTTGGCTTTTTTAATTTTTAAGGATTGTCTTTTACTTCCGTTTTTTACCTTGGGTCCGTATCGCCTTAATGGAATCAAACAAGCCTTTTTTGGTCCAATAATGTTGTTTTTCTAATTTTCGATAAAAACCGGTCATACTGTCACGCCAGACCTTTCTTTTCACCTTGACAAACTTAGCGCCTTCCTTAATCATCGTTGGCTTATAGGATACCCAATCCTCCTGAACGCGGGCGTTATACTTAGCCGTCATCTCCGCGGCGCATTTGTAGATAATCTTTCGTTGCCCGCCAGTCAGCTTCTTAAAAGTGGATTCCGCCATGGCCAGACAGTCCAAGGGATAAGCAAAGTTGACTTCGGCGATGTAAGGGGCATAAAGATGGAATTTCGACGTTTCGAACGACTCGCAACTGGTCTCCCCGGCGTTAACCACCCCTTGCATCAACGCCATGGGATACTCGGCGAACGAAATGTAAGTAGTGGTCGCTCCCCAGTTTTTAAACATCATTTCTTGCATGGGAATATTGGCGACCCGAAATTTCATGCCTTTTAAATCCGCCGGGACCGTCACCTTTTTCTTGGTAATAATCACCCGAGGCAGTCGTTTAAAATCATAAGTAATAATTCTAATGTTAAATTTATTCCGAAGCTGTTTAAATATATAAGCGGCATCAGGAGAGGCAAGCCATCCGGCTTGGTGTTCCACGTTTTCAAAGACAAATGGCACGGACAAAATGCCGATATCCTTCACATAAGTTCCGTAAGTCTCAATTGATCCGGCATTACCGTCCTGATTGCCCGCCATCATGTTCTCCAGCTGAGCGGCATTGGAACCTAATTGCTGCGAGGGAAACCATTTACAGACAACCGCCCCGCCGGTCCGGTCGGTAACATCTTTGCAAAATTGCTCCATCAATACCGACGCCAGCTTATCGGGGGCACTGGCGTTGCCGAATTTTAACACCATCGGACTACCCGCCGCCGCAACGGCGACATTCACTGTGGAAACGGCAACTACTAGCAATAATACGAGAAATAAACTTCTTTTCATCATCATACCTCCTTAAATTTCTGATCTATTTTAACTGCCGGTGTCCGGCAGAAACATCCCTAGTAACTGCCAAGCAGCTTCGGCAGCATAGTCACTGTTTCCGGAATAAACGTCAAAATTACCAAAGTAACCAATAGGGGAATAATCAAAATTGTAGCGAATCGCAACGACTTTTCAAAAGAGATCCTCGTCGCTTTACAGGTGGTAAAGAGCGCCGGCGCCATTGGCGGCGTAGTCCCGCCAATCATCGTGGTCAAGGTCAACACCACCCCCAGATGCAATAAGTCAAAACCCATGGCGGCGGAAAGACTGACTAAAAACGGCGTCATTAAAATCAAAATCGAACTGCCGCCCATAAAGCATCCCATAAATAACAGAATCAAATCCAGAGTCAGTAAAACCAGAAATTTACTATTAAAAACCATCAACGAATTAAGCATGATACTCATTAAACCACTGGTCGTGATCATCCAGTTAAAAATTTGACCCGCCCCCATCATAAAAAGGACCATGGTCGTCGTGGAAAGTGTGGCTTTAAAAGTGTTGTAAAGCGCTTTCCAGGTAAGCTTGCCATAGATCACAGCCAGCAAAAATACATAGACCGAGGCGACCACGCCGGCTTCCGTCGCGGTAAACGCGCCGCCCGACATCCCGCCGATCAAAAGCAGCGGGGCGACAAATGCCGGCAGTGATTTGACCAGATACTTAAAAACATCCTTAAGCGGGGCTTTCGGATATACCGGAGCCAGGCCGGGACGTAATTTAACCATGATATAAATCATCACCATCAACATCGCACCCATGATCACTCCGGGAAGAAAGCCGGCTTCAAACAGGGCCAGGACCGAAATGGACGTCATTGAACCGTAGATCACAAAACTAATGCTGGGAGGGATAATCGGCCCGATCCCCGCCGAGGTGGCCGTAATCGCCGCCGAGAAACCGTTGTCATAACCGGCCTCTTGCATTGTCTTGACTTCAATGGCGCCCAGCCCGCCCGCGTCGGCAATGGCCGAGCCGGACATACCCGCAAAAATCATACTGGCTAACACGTTGGCATGGCCTAAACCGCCTTTAATATGCCCCAACAGACTCTTGGCGAATTTGAAAATATCATCGGAAAATCCGATTTCGTTCATAAAGGAACCGACAAAGATGAACGTGGGGATCGCCAGCATGGTAAAGTTGGAAAAGGCGTTGGACATTACCTGGGCGAACATGGTAACATCGATCCCCTCCTGCAGACAGTAAACCAGCGTAGCGAGCATCATCGCGAACGGAATCGGGAAATCCACCAGCATCAGCAGGACAAAGATCAGCATGAACATCCAAACGCTCATATGATATCCCCTCCTTCTCTTTGATCATCCCGGCTTCGCAATGCTTTTAAAATATGCCCGAATGCCGCCAGTATCAGCGAAATGCCCATCACCACAATAGGTAGCGCGTAGTAATAACCTTTAGGAAACGGCAGGCCCCCGGCGGGCAGCGCTTTTTTTTGAAACCCGAACAGTTTCCAGCCACCCCGGACGAGCATCCAACTAACCACCATGGCCAAGCCGTGCAGAAAGATGGCGAGCCATTTACGGACCGGCGGTGGTAAAAATCTCAAAAAATACTCAATCTGCGCGTGACCATTCTCGCGATACACAACCGTCGACCCAAAAGCGGCGAACCAGACGACCAAGCAAACGACCGCCTCCTCAATGCCGTAAATCGGGGCGTTGAAAACGAACCGTAAAAAAATTTGAACCGCCAGAATCGTTATAAAAATAATTTGGAAAATAATTCCCAAAAGCTGTTCCACATCAATGATTTTGTCGATGAACCAACCTAATTTTGTGCCATTCAACCCCATTCTCCTTTCTACCCTTTATTTATGCCGAGATCACTTCAAATTTTTAATTCATTCAATAAATAGATTGGGGAAATAACTAACATACCAGCTCAAACCAGATATAATGGATGCCGCCGTCCCGCAACGCGTCGACCGCGTGAGGCGTCTGCTTGGGAATGCAAACCCAGTCGCCTGCTTCACACTCCACCTTTTCGCCGCCGGCGGTATAGGTAAACTTAGAACCTTCCAGACAATAAAACCACTGTTGTAAGTATTCGTGAGAATGTTCGTTGACATGTTCCGGACCCGGTCCTTTGGTCAGACCCATGCTGACCCTGGCCAGCCGCAAATTCTGAATAATGGTGCGGGAGACGACGTCTTTCCCTTTAAATTTTTCAAAATAAGTATCGCAATCGCTCATCAGCTTAAAACGGGGTAAAGTAAACCGGGCGTAATTTAAGCGGTCAATGTCCGCCGGGGTCAATGTAACGATAATTTCAACATATTCCAAATCAGTTGCGGCTTGGAAAAATATCTTTTCGCGGTCAAAAAAGGGGACAAATACCGCTACTTCGGTGATATTAAACGCCTGGGTCGGCGTGCCGATGTACCCGGTCCCTTTGGAGAAGATAAATAACTGACTTTTGTCGCTATAAAGCCGCGGTTCAAATTTGGCGCCGGCTTTTAATACACATTTGAAAGTGGTGACATCAGGGTGAGTCG
>JASFQO010000079.1:0-7776 GCA_050115405.1 Bacillota bacterium | reverse complement strand
ATCTGGGTAAGCAAAGGGGAGCATAAATATTTTTTAAATACGGTACAGAAACGGGTACCTGGAGACTTACGGGTTAAATGGCGGGCCCAGACGCTATCTTGGCAATTTTTAACCAATAAGTCGGTCCCGGAAATTCCGGAAATGACTCCATTTGAAGAAGTATTAAACACTATTCCCATGAGTACAAGCACACCGGACGAGTTTTAATGAATAAGCTTTCAAAACCCATTCCATTCATAATGTTAACGATGTCAAGAGTACCACGCTCCCTCCCCTCTAGCTGCTACTACTATTTTTAAATAACTGGGGTGATGTAAATATAATACCAGATGTAGTAGGTATAACGAAGCCATCTGGAAGCGCTGAAAAAGGTGGCGAGATTTGCCGGATTGGCTGATGCGCCGTGAAAAGCCGCACATTGCGTTGTCACTCGGTCGCTGCGGTGCTCGATATACAGCGAGTATTATCTCCGCTCCTCCCTCGGTCGTTTCTAGCACTGCACGACTTTTGACGACGCGAATGCCAGGACTGAGAGTTCATCCAATCCGGCAAAATCCATCGGCGCGTCTGGGGGATAGCGCCGACTCTTGGGTACCGGGAAACCGGCTAAAGACGATTTTAAAATAATAAATGAGGCCAAGTGGCGTTTTTCGTTCGTCCTTCGGGAAAACCTGTTAATCTCCGGTCTCCGGTTTCCCAATTATGCCGGTAGCCTTAATATTCGTCCATCAGCAAGAATTCCGCAAGGTGTTTATGCTTCACTCCCTCCACGTTGTCGCGCCAGAAGTCGTCCATCGTAACGACGTATTTCGGGTAGTGGTCTTTGACGGCAAGCAACGGCGAAAATTCACGGTCAACAGTTTCCTGCGAAACCGTGGGCGTATAGGACACCTGAACGTATACCTTCTCATTTTTTCGCTCGGCAATAAAGTCAATCTCTTTGGTATTGAGCTTGCCGACGCAAACCCGGTATCCACGCCGTTCCAGCTCCAGCATCACGATGTTTTCCAGAATACCGGCGATCATCCTGTCCTTGTAGCCCATGACCGCATAGGCCAATGACTGATCCCCGATATAATACTTTTCGTTGGTCTGCAAAATTTCCTTACCCTTGATGTCATACCGGGGAATCTTGCGGATGATGTAGGCGCTTTCGAGGGCGCTTAAATAGTTGTAGACGGTATTCAGGTCAACCTTTCGTTGCTCTTGAAGTAGTCGGCCACGTTCTTGGCGGAGAAGGTGTTGCCGATGTTGTCGAACACAAACTTCACCACGCGCTCCAAAAGTTCGATGTTTCGTATGTTGTGACGTTGTACGGTGTCGCGGAGGATGGCCGATGAATAGATGTCGTTTACGATGCGGTAGGCGACATCTTCTTCGTAGGCGCCGATGTGGACGGCGGGAAATCCACCAAGACGGATATATGAGCGGATTTCCTCCCGCATGTTGACCGGCTTTTTGCCGGTGCGCGCCTCTTTGAACAGCAGATATTCCCTGAAGGATAGCGTGCTGATCTTGATCTCCACATAGCGGCCTGCGATGTAGGTCGCAAGCTCGGAGGAGAGCAGGCGCGAATTGGAACCGGTGATATACAGGTCGGCGTTGGCGCTTGAAACCAGGGAGTTGACCGCCTTTTCCCAATGCTTCACCTCCTGAATCTCGTCTAGAAGGATGTAATATCGGTTTTTATCGGTCATGCGCGCCTTCACATACTTGTGCAGCTTCTCCGCAGTATCAAGATCGATAAAGTCAAGGTTTTCAAAATTGATATACACAATACTTTCCGGCGCGACGCCGCTTTGCGCAAGCTCATCTCTGATCATCATCAGAATGGAAGATTTTCCGCAACGCCGGATCCCCGTCAGCACCTTGATAAACGGCTGACCGATGAATGGCCTGATTTGCTTTAGATACAATTCTCTTTGGATCATGAGCATTCACCACCTTTTTGTATTATACTACAATTTAAGGCAAATATACAAGGACTCTTTAGGGTTATAAGCTTAAAAACACTATTGTTTACAGAGTGTTAGATGAAAAAGTTGCAGTTCTGGATGTAGTACTTGATAAGCTGGAGACATAATTTTAAAAAAGTTATTTACATATTATATAAAATAAGGTATAATAAGGACATAGTTAGGAGTGACTAACTTTTATGAAAATTGAGTAATATTATTTATATAGTTTTATTAAGTAAATTTATTGATGATGGACAACATTCGGATTTAACACTATTTGTTATTTGCGGCGAAATGAAGATTTAGATTTGAATATTGACCATTTTGTTTTTATAAAAAAGTTAGTTATAGCTAACAAATATATTTTCCAAACTTTATTTTAAAGAGGTGAAACGCGGTGGCGCAAATTGAAAAATGTTTAGCTGTAGCAGAAAGGCCTCCCCTAATCTCGGAGGATAGCCTTCCCGAAGCGCAGCGTCTGGTACGTGACGCAGTAAATTCTACATTTGTTCCGGTTGAAGAAAAATTGTTGCATCAGGATTTTTTTATTCAAGCCGGGGAACATCCCGAACGGACGGCTTTACTGTGGGATGAATCCGGGCAAAAGCGCGGAATGACTTATGGCGGATTGGCTGATCGGGCGTTGCGTCTGGCAGCGTTGCTTATTGCCAAAGGCGTCCGCTCGGGAACGGTGGTAGCGGTAACCTTGCCTCCCGGACCGGATCAGGTTGTGGCGGTTTTGGCCGTATTGGCTGCGGGGGCGGCTTATGTCCCGATTGGCGTTAATCAACCTGACGGACGCCGCGAACGAATCTGCCGCCAGGGCGGGATCAGCCATTTGGTAACAGCTCGGAAACTACGGCCGGTTTTGGCGGTTTGCACAGATCTTACTGTGATTACAGTTGATGAAGCAAAACACATTGCTCCGTTACCGCAACCGTTGCCACTTGACCCGGAGGCCTTGGCTTATGTCATTTTTACTTCGGGATCGACCGGAGAACCCAAAGGAGTGGAAATTACTCATGGCGCCGTTTATAACACAATTTTCGATATTAATAACCGTTTTGCCGTAAATGAATCCGACCGGATCTTGGCTGTGTCGGCGCTTGATTTTGATCTTTCCGTTTACGACCTGTTTGGCCTATTATCAGTGGGCGGCGGCGTGGTGTTGCCGGATGAAAGCGTCCGGCGTGAAGCGCCGATCTGGCTGGAGTTAATCCGGCGGATGAAGGTCACGATCTGGAATTCCGTGCCGGCGCTTTTGGAAATGTTACTGACTGCTTCCGGTGCGGCGGAATGTTTGACTACGTTGCGTTTGACGTTGGTCTCCGGAGACTGGGTAGGGCTTGATCTGTATGACCGGTTACGGCAAAAAACACAAAATTGCCGTTTTATTGCGCTTGGCGGGGCTACGGAAGCTTCCATTTGGTCAAATTATTTCGAGGTTCATTCGATCGACCCTTCCTGGAAATCCATTCCTTATGGAAAACCTTTAAACAACCAATGCTTTCGGGTGGTGGATCAGATGGGGCGGGATTGTCCCGATATGGTAACCGGTGAGCTGTGGATTGGCGGTAAAGGGGTGGCTAGTGGCTATCGCGGCAATCCGGAATTGACGCGGCGCAGTTTTCGCAACGCGGATGGGGTCCGTTGGTATCGCACCGGCGACTTGGGACGGTATCGGCCGGATGGCGTGATCGAGTTTCTGGGCAGAGCTGATCAACAGGTGAAATTACGGGGCTATCGGATTGAGCTTGGTGAAATCGAAGCGGTTTTACGGCAATATGCAGGAGTGAGCCGGGCGGTGGCGGCTATGGCCACCATTGGCGGCGCGCCGCATCTGGTCGCCGGAGTGGTGGCTGAATCTGTTGGGGAAGAGATGGAAGAGATCAGAAACGTTTTCTCCGGATCGCAGGAAGCGGCTCCCGCGGTTTTTAGGGCGGCGTTGCGGGAAATTCAGGCGCAGATTGTCGAGGTATGGCTGCTTGAGGTGCTTGATTTAGGCGGATTAGTTGAAAATCCGGCGCAAAATTTAAATCTGACGCAAAAACTGCAGGTCGCCGAGGTGCAGCAGCCGTTGCTTCAGTTGTGGTTACGTTGGCTGAATGACCGTAAGGTGCTTACTGTTGCGGCCGGCACTGTTCAAGCCGGCCCGCGACTTCGGGAAGTACTGCAATATGCGGAAACGGTAAAGCCGACAATGAAAAATAGTCATGAGGTGATTCGGAATGAATTTTTGTCTGATATCGGCCGGCGTTTGCTGCGGCGTTGTAATGATTATCGGGCCATTTTAAGCTGCCGGCCTGCTGCGGCAACGTTATTGGATGATGACCTTTTGGCGCCGGAATGCTTAGCATCCCGGGATCCCGGGACGATTTCCGGGTTGGCGTTGCTGGTCGCCCAAATAAAACAGTTGGCGCAAGCTGCCGGAAAACCGTTGGAAATTGCTTTGTTGGGCGGACGAAGCGGTCTTTTCGCCTTGCAATTATTGGAGCGGCTTGACTTGGCCGAGCTTCATTTGACGTTTTTTGAGACGGCCCCGTCAATGGTTGCAGCCGCTAAAATGAGGCTGGCGGCGTTGCCGCATGGGGTTGATTATGTAATTCTTTCTGATGATTATGTCCCGGAACAATTTTGTTACCGTTTTGATATAGTTTTGGCTATCAATACGTTGCATCGTTATTGTGATCCCTATCAGGGTTGCGCGATTGCCATATTGCTGCTACGTAACGGCGGGAAATTATTTGCCTTGGAGCATTGTGAACTGACGCCGATTGCCTTGGTTACCGCGGCGGTGCTGGATAAGGGATTTACGGAGTTGGACCATGAGCGCCGTCAGGCGGGTAGTCCGATGTTGCCGGCGTCGGAGTGGCTTAAACTGTTCAAAAAGGCCGGATTTAACGATGTCAGGAGTACCGCGCTCCCCGACTCTTTTACCGAGTTTCTGGAAGCTGTATGCCCGGTTTCCCGACGTGAGCTGCTTGCGAAAGAGATATTAAATTTAGCCGCGACCCTTTTGCCTGCGTATATGCTGCCGGAGAAAATTGCGATCCTGCCGTCGCTGCCTTTAAGCGCTAACGGTAAAGTGAACCGGCAAGCGGTTAGCGCTTTGTTTGAGTCGGATGTTATCGGCAACGACGGGGGAAAGCCGCAGGAGGGTATGGAAGAGGAAGTGGCCGGAATATGGAAAAAATTGCTGAATGTGAACTCCCTCGGACGTAGCCGGGACTTTTTTAAAAGCGGTGGCGACAGTCTTTTGGCAACGCGTTTTTTGGCAGAAGTCAAGGAGCGGTTTGGAGTGGAGTTGTCGCTGAAAGAATTGTTTGTAACGCCGGCTTTATTTCAAGTAGCGGCGCTGCTTGACAGCAAATTATCCGAATTAGAGCGTGATAGGGGCGCGTTGGTGGAGGGGGAAATATGATTGGGATCATCGGCGGTTATGGAGGGGTTGGGTTGCATGCGGCGCGGTTTTTTAACCAATGGGGTCAATGCTCTTTGCGGATTGGGGGCCGCAATCCCGAAACGGCGCGGTTGAATTTTGTAAGGGAATTTCCCCTGGCGGAGTGGGTAAAGGTTGATATTGAAGATGACCGGAGTACTGCGGCATTTTTGGATGGCTGCGAATTGGCGGTTAATTGCGCCGGACCGTCTTATCATACGGCGGCGCGGGTTGCCGGAATATGTCTGGCGCAAGGACGCCGGCTTATTGATGCCGGTCTTGATCAAACTATGGGAACGCTGCGCACTACGTCGCCAGGCGCGACGATTTTGTACGCCGCAGGCGCTACGCCGGGTTTATCAGGGCTATTACCGCGTTGGTTGGCAAAATCTTTTGACCAAGTGGCGACCCTGCTTTATTATACCGGCGCGTTGGACCGGTTTACCGCTACTGCCGCCGTTGACTATCTCGCCGGCGTTTCCGGCCCCAATAATCTACCATTGGCGGCTTGGAAAGACGGCGCCCGCCGTTTGACGGCATTAGTCAAAAAACCCGGGACTGTTTTGCCTTTTTTCCCGCGCGCCGTAAATTTATATCCTTATTTGGACGCCGAGGCGGAAATGGTGGCTGCCGCGTTGGCGTTGCAAGACGGAGAATGGTACTTGGCGATTGACGGGGAACGGGTGGCGGCGGCGCTGGAAACAATCCGCCCGCAGTTTTCCGACGATCCGTTCGGCGCGGTCAAACGTCTTTGTGCCGCGACTGAGCTGGAGGCGGCGGGACGCCGGCGATATCAAAATTTTATGATCCAACTTAGTGGCCGTAAAAACGGTGCATTAGTAACGCGTACCTTGGTTTTACAGGCTGAGAGTCCCGCGGTTTTAACAGGTACGGTCGCTGCCGCGGCAGGAATAGCCGTACTGGAAGGGTCAATTCCTTCCGGAGTGCGAACTTTGGCTGAGATTCCTGATCCCGATGTGCTGATGGATCGGTTGATGCAGACCAAATGCTTGAATAATTTGGCGATCTTTGAATGTCCGGTTGCCGCATTGCTCCCAACAATGGAGGGTGAAATATGAATCGCGCTAAATTACGCACTGTAGTGTGCGGATCTACTTTTGGCCAGTTTTACCTTGAGGCCTTGAAACTACTGCCGGAAGAGTTTGAATTGGTGGGGCTGGTGGCGCGGGGGAGCGCCCGGTCCCAAAAATGCGCCGCATACTATGGATTAAAGCTTTATACCGAAGTTAGGCAACTGCCGCCGGATATTGATGTAGCCTGTGTAGTGCTGCGCTCGACGGTTTTAGGCGGACAAGGGACCAATGTATCGTTACAACTGCTCGAACGAGGGATCCACGTGATCCAGGAACAACCTGTGCACCAACAGGATTTAGCGGCGTGTCTTAGAATGGCGCGGCGGCAGGGAGTGATTTTCCGGACAGGTGACCTTTATCTTCATTTGCCGGCGGTCAGACGTTTTAGGGCCTGCGCCCAAGCGATGCTGGAGCGGCAGAAAGCGCTGTATGTCGATGCGGCGTTCGCCTCGCAGGTTTCCTATCCGGCGTTGCATATTTTAGCGGAAGTTTTGCCGACGCTTCGTCCGTGGCGGCTTAGTGCTGTCATTAAAGAGGAGGGACCCTTTCAGGTTCTTACCGGGACCCTGGGAAAGATTCCGGCGATCATGCGCGTCCATAACGAAGTTAACCCTGAAGATCCGGATAATTATCTGCATTTATTGCATCAGATTACCATCGGTTCCGCAGGAGGAAGCTTAGCGCTTACCGATACCCACGGCCCTGTCGTGTGGCGTCCGCGGCTGCATGTTCCGAAAAATTTGAATACCTTTGGTGACTTTGACGCCGATTCCGAAAATTTGTTGGAAAAGAGTACTGAGACGTTGGGACCGGCGGCTGCCGCAAATTACATGGAGTTACTCACGAAACAGTGGCCGCAGGCCATTGCCTGTGATTTGGCGGCGCTGCGCGAAACTGTTTTGGGAACCGCCGCTGCCGAGCGGCGGGCTCGGCGGGAGCTAATGTGTTCCGGTCAATGGCAAGAAATAACTCAAGCTTTGGGTTATCCCGTCTTACGTTCCGGCTGCCGCCATCAGCCGTTGCCGGTGCGTATTTTAAAGGACGCCGCCGCCAAAGCTGAGGATCAAGGGAATAACCGTCAGGTTTCCGGGCTTGAGGACGGTACGGGGAGAGGTATTGCATGGGGCGCGGCGGATGTTGATAGTGAACTTGGCGCTATTGACGTTGATGAAATACGCTTGTTTGTCGCGAAGCTTGATGAAGCGGTTTTTCATTCAATGCTTTACGTACTGCAGAGTCATGGTGTTTTGAGTGAAAAAGAACGGGAATACGAGATGGCCGCGAT
>JASFQO010000078.1:0-7838 GCA_050115405.1 Bacillota bacterium | reverse complement strand
AGATACTCTTTCGTAGTTTTCCACGCTAATTCATAGGTAAATTCAAATCTTTGAATCATTCCATCTCGGATCACATCACCCGCGTCCGGCTTCTTATATTCTTCTACAGCCTCCCGCAATCTGTCTAAAGCCTTCGCAAAATTAATTACTTTCACCGACAGTTTGCTCATAAATAGTCTTCCCCTCATTCCGAATATTCCGCAACAAATCATCCGTGGCGTTATTATCCGCAAAAACGACGTCGACCTTTTTCAACGTCGCAATTTCTTCAATGTCCAGGCTGAATTCGGCTTTAGCGACCGCCGACAAATCCGGCCCAAAAACCGCCAGATCATAGTCGCTTACCGGGGAATGATCGCCTCTGGCCCGTGAACCAAACAAAACCACTTTGGTTATTGGATATTTGGCGGCTATTCTCCGTATTTGATCGATAACAGCATCCAAACGCTTAACCCCGTTTCAGTCTCATTTCGGATCTTCTTCCAACTTTTATAGCTAAACCATCCCGTCATCATGATAACACATAGTTTTGGTTTCAGCAATATCCCCAATGACCGCCACTCCGACATCGGCAAATACGGCTTCCCACATATTGGCCAGTCCCAGCGTACCGATGAGCAATATTAAATATTAAGAGGAAAAAATAAAATCCCCGGTCACCGGGGAAAGATGAGGGAGAGTTAATTAACTCCAAGTAACTTGCTATACAATTGATACTAATTTGCTTTGCTATCAGATTCGTTAGTATGTAAATAAAAGGCAACATATAATTCTGTACATGTTGCCTAATTCATTATGAAAACCATTAACTCTTTTACTTCATTTTACTAATTAACCAATTTTATTTATTCTATCATACTCAATGCTTAAATTCAAGAAAAAATATGTTCGATTTTAATTAATTTTCGTCTTTGTAAAATACGGAAATTAACAACGAATGAGTCCCAATTCGGGATCAGGTTTCAACCCAAAATTCCCAGGCGCAATAATACTCTTCCGGGTGTCCGTCCGGCGGGCAAGCGATACACCGGGTTTTGATTCGCGGGTCGATCGCCCGGGCAAAGCCGGAGTACTCCACCAGCCCCACCGACTTGCAGGGGAAATCAGGCAAATTCTTTCTTTGGCGGGCTGATTGGACTCGGCAATCGTTCATTCGAAAGATAATTTTGTTGGCGTCAACCTCAATAATCTCCTGTTTATTCAAAAAAGCATACAACCTGAGCCCAAGCGCTTCTTTTAAGACCGGTATTCCGCCGTTCTCAGGCAAGTGAAATAGTCTTTTGATTCGCTCCGCTTCCAATACCGTAAATCGCTCCCAAGCGGCGGCATCCATTTTGAGCGCCGCCTCCATCCCGAATTCTTTTTCAACCGCCTGAAACCAGAGCCCATCATGAGCCAGCCAGCGTTTTGCCATATCTTCCAGAAGCTTTAGCCAACTTTCTTGGTCCGTTAATTTGGTAAGCAAAAGATCGTATTTGCTTGACATAAATAACCTCCCTCTCATGATAAACCATTATCCGTCATGTTCCCTTTTTTTAAAATTATCAAAAACCGGACCTTCCGGCTGCGGTTAAGAAGTCGCCTTAATCATCATCTTCCTGTGGCAATGGTGGAATTATTTTAATGATAACGCATATTTTTGGTTTCAGCAATATCCCAAAACCGGCTTATTCCGCCAACGGGCGGATTTCCCGGTCATAAAGCCGTTTCATCAACACACCGCTGCAGGTCAAGGAGGCAATTTCGGCTATAGGAAAAGCCCACCAGACCAGATTGACGGAACCGGACCGGGCCAATAAATATGCGGCCGGCAACAACACCACCATTTGGCGCGCCACTGATACAATCAGGCTCATAAAACCATTGCCCAAAGCCTGAAATACCGACCCCGCAACTATGCAAAACCCGGCAAACAAATAGCTGATACTGATGATCCGCAATGCCGGAATGCCAATGGTCAGCATCTCTTGAGAAGCATTGAACAAAAGCAGCAATTTATCGGGAATCAGTTGAAACACAGCCAGACCGATCAGCATAATCAAAATGGCATACTTAATACTTAATTTAATGGTCCCTGTCAACCGCGCTTTCTTTTTGGCGCCCAGATTATAAGCGAGGATCGGCACCATACCGTTGTTTAACCCAAAAATGGGCATAAACACAAAGCTATGCAACTTAAAGTAGACGCCGAACACCGCGACGGCGGTTGAGGTAAAGGTGAGCAGGATCTTGTTCATCCCGAAAACCATTACCGAGCCGACTGTAACCATAATAATCGAGGGAACGCCAACCGCATAAATTCTGCGGATAATCGCGCCGTCCGGGTGGAATTTCCGGACTTTCAGATTGATTTCATGATTTTTGGTGAGATTAAAATAGATGGCTACCAGCATCGCCAACGCCTGTCCAATCACCGTGGCCACGGCTGCTCCCGCCACGCCCAGGCGCGGCAGGCCCCCATAGCCGAAAATCAGGATCGGGTCCAGAATAATATTGGTAATCGCCCCCAACGCTTGGGTAATCATGGAATAAACCGTTTTTCCGGTCGATTGCAGTAGCCGTTCAAAAGTCACCTGTCCAAAAAGAGCCCCTGAAAACACACAACAAATCGTGAGATATTCACGGCCGCGCCTGGTAATCTCCGCCACCTGGGTCTGAACTTCAAAAAAGCGCCGGACGCCAAAAAATCCGAATATCACAAATGCCAGACAACTTAACAACGCTAAATAAATGCCGTTACAGGCCGCCTTATTGGCATTCGCCGCATTTTTCTCTCCCAAACTTCTGGATAATAACGCGTTAATTCCTACTCCGGTGCCGGCCGCCACCGCAATCATCAAATTTTGCAGTGGAAAAGCCAACGAGACGGCGGTCAAAGCGTTTTCATTAATTTGGGCGACAAACATACTGTCGACAATATTATAAAGCGCCTGAACCAGCATAGAAATCATCATCGGCGCCGACATGGTGATCAATAAGCGCCGGATCGGCATCACACCCATTTTGTTTTCGGGTAAATCTACCTTCCTCTGTGCCATCAGCCCTTCCGTTCTTCCATAAACGCATCTATATATGCTTTTAACACTCGCACCACTGCGGTAATTCCAATGCTGCTGTCGACCGCCAGATGATAATTTTGCGCCTTTCCCCATTTGTATTCGGTAAAATAATTATAATATCCGGCGCGGTTTTTATCCTGTTTGCGCAGGTAATCAGCATAATTGGCCACAACTTCATGATATTCGTCCCGCACTCGCTTGAGCCGCCACTCAAGCGGCGCGTGGATAAAGACCCGCAGACAATTGTCAAATTCCCGCAGCACATAGTCCGCGCACCGGCCGACGATCACACACGACTCTTTTCGGGCAATCTTTAAAATCGCCTGCGCCTGCGCCAGATAGACCTGTTCGGCGGCTGGCAATTCCGGACCGGTCATATATAAATTGTACAGAAAATTGACCGTCTTTTTCTGCTCCATCCTTTCGATAAAGTCTGCGGCAAAACCGCTTTCCTCCGCCGCCAGCGCGATCAATTCCTTGTCGTAAAACGCAATATGCAATTCCTGCGCCAGGCGCCGGCCGATTAGCCTGCCGCCGGACCCATATTCACGGGCGATGGTAATGATTAAATGTTTCATTGCTTACTCCTTCGATAGCTGGAAGATTAATCGCTTGTCCCATATTTTATCCATTATAACATAAAATTCACCCCAGTATCAAATCTGAAACATCGCACCATTCCATAATGGTTTTTGCCAAAACACGAATGCTACTCAAATAATCTCGAATGAAAACTCATTCGTTATTCGCATGCATTTGCTCTGCGGGTAAGCGGCTCAATTTTTAACGCGTCCCGTAACGTCAGTTCCAACTATTCCCGCTCCTTTACCAATGTTTTTTGATTGTTATAATACTTTAATAACATAAAAGCCCATTTAACGCGTCATCTTATCCATAATCTCCAAAATTTCGGCAATTTTCTCATCCGCGTCGCCGGCGGCAAAAGCTTCTTTCACACAATGATGCATGTGCGCGTGGATGATTTCCTTGTTAATTTTCCGCAAGATCGACTGCGTGGCGAGGATTTGATTGGAAATATCAATACAGTAACGGTCCTCCTCCACCATCTTTAAAATGCCCTCAATCTGCCCTTTGGCCGTCTTCAATAAACGGGTGATACTTTGTTGATCAGCTTGCATCCAATACCTCACTTCCGAATTATTTCAGCTCAACCACTGTGTAACCGGCGGCGGTTACCGCGTTGGTTAACGCCGCATCGCTAACTTCTCCGGTCAAAGTGATGGTAGCGGTTTTTTGCGCCAGATCCACAGTTGCCGTAACCCCTTCCAAAGCGTTCAAAGCTTTTTCGACCCGGCCGGAACAATGCGCGCAAGCCATTCCCTCAATCACCATCGTCTTCGTCATTGGACCCACTCCTTTTTGCATATTTTCAATAACTCCGCCGTCCGCCATTAAAGCGGGGGACGCAGTGCCGGCTAACATAGGTGATAACCTCAACCTTTTCAACCGCAAAGCGTTCGACACGACAAAGACCGAACTTAAGCTCATGGCCGCCGCGCCGAACATCGGATTAAGTTTCCAACCCAGCCAAGGGTAGAATACTCCGGCAGCCAGCGGTATTCCCAAACTGTTGTAGAATAACGCCCAAAACAAATTTTGCTTAATATTCCGGATGACCGCCTTACTGAGACGGATCGCAGCCGCCGCATCCCGCAAATCATTCTTTGCCAAAATGATATCCGCCGCTTCAATGGCGACGTCGGTCCCCGCCCCAATGGCAATTCCCACATCGGACCGGGCCAGCGCCGGCGCATCGTTGATCCCGTCACCAACCATCGCCACCTTTTTACCGGCGCTTTGCAACGCGCGAATTTGAGCTTCCTTCTCCTCCGGCAGGACTTCGGCGACCGCCGCCGTCAAACCCAACTGTTTTTGAATGGCGGCGGCGGTTTGCCGATTGTCGCCCGTCAGCATGATCACTTCCATGCCCAAATGCTCCAATTCCGCAATCGCCGCTTTGCTGGTTGGCTTCACTACATCGGCCACGGCAATGAGCCCCAACACTAAAGATGCATCGCCAAAGAAAAGTGGAGTTTGGCCTTCCTCAGCCAGGCGGGCGGCAGCAACCTCAAATTGGCCCACAGCAAGATGTTGCTGCTCTATATACTTCAAGTTCCCCGCAAAATAACGTTTTTGGCGAATCATTCCCGTCACGCCCAGGCCCGGAACGGCTAAAAAGTCCTCTACCGGGTCCAAAGCGATCTTTTGTGCTTTGGCTGCGGTAACGATTGCTTCCGCCAAGGGATGCTCCGACGCATTTTCAAGCGAAGCCGCGATTTGTAGCATCTGTCTCTGCGGCAACGACGGGGAGGTGATCATTTCGGTTACCGCGGGCTTGCCTTCGGTAATCGTACCGGTCTTATCCAAAACTACCGTATCCAGGTGGTGCACTATTTCCAAAGCTTGGGCCGATTTGATCAAAATACCGTTTTCCGCGCCTTTGCCGGTACCAACCATGATCGCAGTCGGCGTCGCCAGTCCTAATGCGCACGGGCAGGAGATCACCAAAACCGCCAACCCGATGGAAAACGCAAATTCAAATGAAGCACCCGCGAGCAACCAGACCACGGCGGCGCCCAGCGCGATTACAATGACCGCCGGCACAAAAAAACGGCTGATTTGGTCCGCCAATTTGGCAATTGGAGCTTTGGAGGAACTCGCCTCCTCCACCAGACGGATAATGTGGGCCAAGGCGGTATCATCCCCAACCCGGAGCGCCTGAAACTTAAAGGAACCGGATTGATTAATGGTGGCGCTCACCACCCGGTCGCCCACTTGCTTGGTGACCGGAAGGCTTTCTCCGGTTAACGGCGACTCATCAACGGCAGAACTCCCTGCGACAATCACTCCGTCCACCGGAATGCGCCACCCCGGCTTCACCAGTATGACATCACCAATGACCACATCCGCTACGGAAATCTCGGTCTCTTGCCCGGCGCGGATGACCAAAGCGGTGGGAGGCAGTAAATTCAGCAACTGGGTAATGGCCGCGGAGGTTTTTCCCTTAGCCCGGGTTTCCAAAAACTTTCCTAAAGTAATTAAGGTCAAAATCATGGCGGCGGAGTCAAAATAGAGATCCCCGGCATACCGCTCGACCATCGCCCGATCCAGATGCCCCAATCCATATCCGAGCCTATAGATGGCATAAACGCCGTAGACCAAAGCCGCCCCGGAGCCTACCGCAATTAACGAATCCATATTGGGGGCGCCTTTAAACAGGCTTTTCAAACCGTTCCGATAGTATTTGAAGTTTACCCATGCTACCGGTAGCGCCAGAAGCAATTCGGTAAATGCCAAGATCAATACGTTTTCCCGGCCCGTAAATACATCCGGCAACGGCCAACCCAACATCGACCCCATGGCCAAATAGAACAGCGGGAGCGTAAAGAGGCAGGAAAGGACCAGCCTGTTTTTCATCCGGGCAATTTCCGTTTGAACATGGTCAACCGGCTGAGTCCGTTGCCGCCGGGCCGATGGCGCGCTTGGCGCATGGACAAAAGCGTTATAACCTGCGTTCCGGACCGCATTAATAATGGTATCTTCATTCAGATCGGCCGCGGCGCCTTCCACCGTCATGCTATTGGTTAACAGGTTGACGTTCACCGCGGTCACTCCGGTCAATTTGCGGACACTTTGTTCCACATGCGCCGCGCAAGCGGAACAGGTCATCCCGGTCACATTAAATTTATAATTGGTCATAACTGCTCCTTATGTATTACCACCCCCACCCCCGGGGGTGTCTTTTTAAGCTAATAATATCTTTATATTCGGTTTTTGTCAATCCTTATTATACTCTAAGGTTGAGCATTACTGCAAAAATGGCTGACGCGGTTGTTAAATGCATAAATTGGACATGGGACATTCTCCTTCAAGTTCGGTTTTTCAAATGTAACCAACCGGATTGTAGCCAATTTTTAAACCAAATAAATAAACGGCAAACTCCACCATTAGCCATGGTTGCTTGCCGTTAACCTGGTATACGTTGTTGTTGCTATTATTATGTAAAAAAACAAAAAAGGATTTGGTTTTGCAACATTTTTTCATCCATTGCAAAACTGGTTTCACACGCCTTCATCTAATTCGGTCTCAACCGGCAGAGGCGGAAAAATCTTTATCAGGTCAATTTCCAACTCCTGAAACCGGACTATCCGATCACAGCTCACCATCCTGTAAAATCCGTCATCGGCTAAAGTATAGACTTCAACAATCCGGTATTCGGGGGATACAATCCAATATTGCTGAACACCAAACGCTTGGTACTTATTGAGTTTATCAATCTTATCATCACGGGCGTTCGAAGGCGACAAAATTTCAATCACCAGGCTGGGCGGCCCGATAATTCCATCTTCAGTATATAAGGACGGATCACAGTTAACCAGTATGTCCGGTACCAAGTACCCTTTGGCGTTTTTATTTTTCGGCCGGCCTTCGGGCCAAATCGGAAAGTCCTGATAGGCACGGCACGGTTTATCGTCAAGGTAATTAAGGAGATGACGAATTATCTGCCCGGAAATATATTGATGGGTCCCGGACGGTTTAGCCTGTAAGTAAGGGATGCCATCGATTAATTCCCAACTTTGATCTTCGGGAAAACTTTCCAAATCGCCATAAGTATAAATACGGCCTACCGGTTCGACGGTATTCATTATTACTCACCAACTCCTCTTTTGGGGATCAAGGAAAATTTTAAATTCTCCCGACAAAATAATCAGCCCAAAATTATTGTACCACAGATAGTTGGAATTAAGAAGACTTTTA
>JASFQO010000077.1:0-7899 GCA_050115405.1 Bacillota bacterium | reverse complement strand
ACTTCACGCGGGTCCCAGCGCAACGTGGTCCCGTCGACTTCAATAAACGGGGCGATTTCCCGGAAAGGGGTAAACGGCAATTTTTTCGCTTCTTCCAAGACCAAACGGGCCACGGTGGTTTTACCAATTCCCGGCGGTCCGTATAAGATGACGTGTTGCGGAAAAGGCGAAGCGATCTTCGCGAGCAACGCTTTAACCGCGCGTTCTTGTCCCACCACTTCCTGCAGTCCGGTTGGTTTTAGCTTTTCCAGCGCCGATTTGGAGAGATTAATCTCATCCAATTTTTCAAGTTCGGATAGTTTTTTCAAAGTATACGGATTGTCGGGACCGGCGGATTCCCGCAAAATTTGCGTGCGGATCTCCTTTAGATATTCCTCGTGCCTCTGCTGCATACGTTCGGCGATCTTCTTTTCCAGCTTTTCTTCAACCGTTTTGCGCGCAATCAGATCCGCAATCTCTTCCTCAATTTCATTTAAAATATCAGGGAAACTTTCGGAAGTAGGCGGCGGATCGATCGTGGGATCCTCAAAAACCAACCTTTGCAGGGCCAAAATTCGGTCTGCCACTTTCTCGGAACGCATCAGTTTTAAAGCATCCAATTTACCGGCCTTTAATACCAATTTATCGGCGCCGTACAAATTGGATAACAACGCATATACCGCCGCCACTTGCCGGACTAATTGTTCCTCGTCCAAAAGCCGTTCGTGTAAAGAGACCGGATTACCCGGCGACGGAGTTACTTTTTTTAAAAAGTTTTTCATTGAAATTAAAGTCCCTTTCCTCGCGTAATTTTCAATCTAACGTTCATGACTCAATGGAAGCTGGAAGTCAACGGGACATCAAGTCTCCGGATTGCCTTGTGCCTAAAAAAATAAGCTCCCGGACAGGTTAAAGGTAAAACCATGAATCGAGAGCCTAAATCCCATTTAACCAACATGCCCGCACTTCGTTAGCAGTTACAAAGGTTAATGGAAAAACGGGAGAACCCGTTTTTCCACCCTAAGTCTATGCCTTGCTTCGCAGGCACAAGAATGTGAGTGTAACTACTAACGTTTTTTCACCCTACAGGCTACTCCGCAATTACATTGACTGTAATCTCAGCCACAACTCCTTTATATAAATGCAGTTTTACCGGATGGCTTCCCAACGACTTGATCACCGCGTCAATTTCGAGTTTCCGTTTGTCAATCGCAACTTTAAAAGTGGCACTAAGCGCCTCGGCCACCTCTTTGGCGGTAATGGACCCAAATAACCGGCCGCCTTCCCCGGCTTTGGCCTTAATTTGGAGGGACGCGCCATTCAACCGCCCTGCCAGTTGTTGTGCCTCAGCCGCTTCTTTTTGTTCTTTTTTGAACAGTTGGTCTTTCTTGTCGGCCACCACCTTTAAATTACCACTGGTGGCTGCAACCGCCAGTCCCCGCGGGAGCAAAAAATTGTGGGCGTACCCGTCGGCGACCTCTTTAACTTCGCCATTCTTGCCTAACGCCTTGACATCGCTTTTCAAAATTACTTTCATTTGATTCACCTACCTGTTTCGCAATCGTTCTTTAGTATACTGTTGCAGACTGGACACATCGCCGAACCATTTCTCCAAATCAACATCCCGCAGCTCCGGCGCAGCCAGCCGCTCTTGAATTTCTTCATCAAGTTTCGCAAATGAGATCCCCACGCGCTTCCCCAGGAAATAACAGCCCAAAACTAAATTGGACAATGCATATAAAATTCCTTCTTCACTGTTTTTGACCATCGCCTTAAACAAATCCCCGATGGCGGTAATGATTTCAGCCTTAATCAATTCAATGGTTTTAACGTTCTTAATAACATTGCCTTCATAATTGGTAAAGGGCATTATCCCGTTCCTCCTTCACCAAAATGATATTCTCTATGGATTAGCTGTTTTCCTGCGCCAAAGGTCAACTTGTCGCCGGATGTTTTTTAAAAAAAACATCAAAAAAAACCAATTTAAAAAGAGGCTTATCGCCTCTTTATTCGCTGGTAAACGGAAGTAAAGCAATCTGCCGCGCCCTTTTGATCGCCACCGTTAATTGCCGTTGGTGGACGGCGCAATTACCGGAAATACGGCGTGGTAAAATTTTACCACGTTCGGTCACGAATTTACGAAGCTTGGCAACTTCTTTATAATCAATTGATTGCACTTTATCCACGCAAAACGAACATACCTTCTTCTTCCGGCGTCCGCCTCGCGATCCATCATTTCTAGCCATTTATATTTTCACCTCTTTCACGAAACCTAAAATGGAAGATCATCAAGATTAATTCCATCGACCTCTTCATGCACCGCCTTGGGCTTGATTTCTTTAGCCGGGGCGGCATCATCCTTGCGATCCAAAAATTGGACTTGATTACTGACTACTTCCGCTACTCGCCGCTTTTGACCGTCCTGCGTTTCATAACTACGAATCTGGAGTCGCCCTTCCACTGCGACCAACCGACCTTTTTTTAAGTAGTTGGCGCACAGCTCGGCTTGCTTTTGCCAGGCAATAATCCTGATAAAATCGGTTTCGCGTTCTCCGGCTTGATTTAATACCGGCCGGTTCACCGCTAAATCAAAATTAGTAACCGCCACCCCGTTCGGAGTATAGCGAAGTTCCGGATCACGCGTTAAACGTCCAATTAATACTATATGGTTCATCTTGCCACCTTCAATTACTCATCAGTTTTGATCACTAAATGACGAATCACACCATCATGAATCTTGAGCACCCGATCGATTTCCTGACCGGCGTTGCTGGGGGCCTTAATATACATTAGCACATAAAAGCCTTCGAAATATCCCTTGACTTCATGAGCTAAACGTCGTTTTCCCCAACGGTCGGTTTTAACTATTTCACCGCCGTTAGTTTGGACGACATCTTCAAAACGAGTAACCGCAGCATTGATAGCTTCTTCTTCCAGTTCCGGCTTGAGGATGTACATCACTTCATAATTCCTCACCCGAATCACCTCCTCCCTATGGACTATAAAATGGCCCTATCAATCAGAGCAGGGAAGTCACTCAAAAATTATATACTTTTATCATTAAAAATTCAAGTTTTTTTGATCATTTTATTTCCGGACTTTCGAAAGCCGGTTTCACAATAGCTTTCACGGACTTTTCAAAAGCGGGACGCCCCAACATGATTACCCGTCCGCAAGTAAGGCATTTAATGCGAAAATCCATCCCGACCCGCATCACTTCCCATTCGGTCCCGCCGCAAGGATGAACCTTGCGCAATTTAACCACATCACCCACTGTAAATTTCAGGGTTCATCACCTCTCGTCGTTCGTCGTTCGTCGTTCGGAGAGGACATTAACAGGTTTTCCCGAAGGGCAAGCGAAAAACGGCACTTAGCTCACAATTTATTATTTTAAAATCATCTTTAGCCGGTTTCCCGGTACCCGAAAATCGGCGCCATCACCCAGTAAAGCGATTTTCCTAAATAATTTAGGAATCGATATACCCAGACGCGCCGATGGATTTTGCCGGATTGGATGAACTTTCAGTCCTGGCATTCGCGTCGTCAAAAGTCGTGCAGTGCAAGGAACGACCGAGGGAGGAGCGCAGATAATACTCGCTGTATATCGAGCACCGCAGCGACCGAGTGACGCAACAATGTGCGGCTTTTCACGGCGCATCAGCCAATCCGGCAAGTCTCCCCACCACCTTTTTCAGCGCAGTCAGGTGGCTTTATTATACCTACCTGTATAGTCACGAGAGACCGGTACTTTATTTTTTGATTAACGCCTCATAAGCGGCGGCGCTTAACAACTCTTTCAATTCGTGAGGATTGGACGGTTCGATCATTACCAGCCATCCTTTGCCATACGGATCTTGATCGACCAGTTCCGGGCTGTCTTGCAATTTTTCATTGATGTCAACAATCTCACCGCTGATTGGGGCTAAAAGGTCGGCCTTCGTTTTGACTGATTCAATCGATCCGATTACCGTTTTGGCGGTTACCCGCTCCCAAACGTCCGGAAGCTCCACAAAGACAATATCACCCAATTCATGCCGCGCATATTCCGTGATGCCGACTTTAACCAGTTTTCCTTCCTGTTTAAGCCATTGATGATCACCAGTATATCTTAAAGCAGCTGACAACCTGATTACCTCCTCTTCGTCCATTAAAACACTCTTTCGACGACTTCCGTTAGTTTCCTTCTTGTTTTTTAAAGTGTCTTCCGAAAATAATTTAGCTATTGCCGCGGCACACTAGCGGCACACTATAAGTACAACAATTCATATAATAAACTAATTTCTGATACGGAAGGAGAATTGTTTTGTTAAAATTATTAGAAGCGATCTTAAATCCTTATTTAAAGAAAACCGGCAAAACCATGATTGTCATCTGGCGCCGCAAAAAAAACCCCGTTTCCAATTGAGAGTATCGGACCATGGTTGGCGGCGACCATGGTTACTTTATTTTCGCCAATTTCACAATTTTAGCGCGCTTTCTCCCCAATAAAAATAGAAAGACAACCGTTAAGGGGCAAAGTCCAACGCCTATTGTTAACTGTATTGGCAGAAAATATACCTGATCCGGGGAAGGATATCGCAATTGTCTAAAGAATATGCTATTATTGTTTGAGGCTAACGTAAATAATCGATACTTTCATCCGAGAAAGGATAAATTATGGCCAAAAATCGCCAAGAATACCTCTCGAGACATTTGGTAGAAATCGGAGATTCATTCGCCAAAGGTTTATTTTCTTTTGGCGTCATTAGTCAACTATATCTCCGCAGTATAAAATCGTTCCTACGCAATAGTATTGTTTGGAAAAACGCTTTTATCCAAATGGAATTCATTGGGGTCAAATCTTTACCGATTGTCTTAACCTTTTCCTTGTTTACGGGTATCGTTTTCTCACTGCAACTGGCTAAAGTTTTTGCCTCATTTGGTCTCAGTTCCCAACTTGGCCAGGGCCTGGCGCTCACCTTTTCCCGCGAATTGGGACCGGTGCTCACGGGAATTGTGGTCGCCGGCCGGGTCGGCTCGGCGATCGCCGCCGAAATCGGCTCCATGAAAGTAACCGAACAAGTCGAAGCCTTAGAGACTTTGTCAACCGACCCGATTGACTATCTGGTCGCCCCCCGTATTCTGGCCGGAGCCCTGATGTTGCCCATTTTAGTGTTTTTATCGGATTTGGTCGGAATCTGCGGCGGGTTTGTGGTGGCGATCTTTTATGCGAACATTCCCCCGGAAAACATCATTGACGGGGTGCTGACCTTTGTAACCTTTTGGGACTTTTTCGGCGGCTTAATCAAAGCTTTCTGCTTTGGCGCCATTATTGCCGGAATCGGCACTTATCAAGGCTTAAATACGGAAAACGGAGCGGTTGGAGTCGGGCGTTCCACTACCCAGTCGGTCGTCCTCTCTACCTTTACCATCTTTATCTTAAATTGTTTCTTGTCGATGTTGCTTTATCAATTATAAGTATATCGATTCCCGAATTAGGAATCGATATACTAGCAAGACAGGTGAAGCGTTTTGATCAAATTAATCAATCTCGGTTACCAGGTAAACGGCCAAACCATTTTAGAGGGTGTCACCTTGGAGTTTCAAGCCGGGGAAACCTTTGTAATTATGGGTCCCAGCGGTTGCGGCAAGAGTACATTGCTGCGCCTGGTAATGGGTTTAATTCGTCCCACCTCGGGCTGGATCGAAATTGACGATTATTCGACAGCGACCCTGTCGCCTCACGAATGGCAACAACTTCGTTACAAAATGGGAATGGTCTTTCAATCGGCCGCCCTTTTTGATTCGATGACGGTTTTTGATAATGTCGCCTTCGGGTTGCGCCGGCGCGGCGTAAAGGAGAGCGTAGTCCGTGACAAGGTCTACCGGACGTTGGCGATTGTCGGGCTTGACGCCGCCACGGCGGAAAAGATGCCGTCGGACCTAAGCGGCGGCATGAAAAAACGGACGGCAATCGCCCGGGCGATCGCGACCGAGCCGCCCATTTTGTTGTATGACGAACCTACTACCGGCTTAGACCCGTTAATTGCGGACACGATTAACGAATTAATTGCCGATCTCCAGAAATCCCTGGGGATTACTTCGATTGTCGTGACCCATGATATCAGCAGCGCTTTAAAAGTCGCCAACCGGGTCGGCCTGTTATACCAGGGCAAACTGGTCGAAGTCCGGGACCGTTCCGAGCTGAATCAGGCCCGGCATCCTATCTTAAAACAATTTTTAAAAAAATATCAATTAAATATATCATATCGCGACTAGGCCGCAAACAAAGCAGTGCCAAAGATGTCGCGATGTATTACGAAACTATATCTTCTTAAAAACCAAAAAACAAACTTTTTTAAGAAGAATAGTAAAACCAGCAAAACCTGTAGGGGGCGATACAATGGGTGTAAACCCGGAAACGAAAGTTGGAATCCTGATGGCTTTTACATTAATGGCGTTATTTTCTTTATTTTTCTGGTTGAACCGTGTTACTATTTTGCAAAAAGGTTCCCGGGCTGAAGTGGTCTTTGAAAGAATCGAAGGTTTGCGGCCCGGAGCCCCGGTAAAATATATCGGGGTCGACATCGGCCGGATTAAAAAAATTTACTTTGAGGACCAGCATATTATTGTCGTGGTCCATATCAACCAGGGGTTTGAGCTGCCGCACACCAGCAAGGCGATCATCGCCAGCTCCGGGGTGATTGGCGATAAATACCTGGAACTGCAACCCTTAAAACCGGGGGAACGTCCTTTGGCCAACCATCGGATCCGGGGCGAAACGCCCATTTCTATGGAGCAGCTCTATTCCAGCGCTTTTGAGATCTTAAATTCGGTGAAGCAGACGGTTGACGCCCTCAATCTCGTTGTGGCCGATCCGGGCAATTCGGCTTCCCTCAAAAATGTGTTGGCCAATCTCGAAAAAATGAGCGCCTCTGCCGAACGGTTAATCGCCAGTAACGAAACCGTCATCAACAAGCTTGTCCGCAATATTGGCACAGCCTCGGCCCAACTGTCCCAGGCGTGTCTTACAGTCAACCGGTTTTTAGGCAAAGTCGCCGACGCCCGGACTGCCGCCGAACTCAAAGAACTGCTGACCCATATTAACAAGGTGTCGACCAATCTGGACCAATTCTCCGGCCTCCTGGCCGAACATGGGCCGCAACTGGTCGGTTTAAGTGAAGACGCGAGTCAGACCATGACTGCCATTACCCAAGCGGCCCAAAGCATTACGAAGGCTGTCAATGTTTTTAATGCCGGCGCCACCCTCACGGACGGGCCGGATAAACCGGAAAACGCTCTTTCGCAGGCCGGCCGGGCCGTGCGCAAAGCCAGCGCTTATGTTAATAATCTTTTTAAGATTTCAGCTTCCCAACAGCTCGGATTAGCTTACCAATCCACCGACGACTTGGCGATCAATTATCGGACCGACCTTAACTTAAGCGAACACCGGTCCCTTACTTTTGAACTCGCCGATATCGGTCACGACAATTTGGGCACCTTACAATATAATATCCACACTTCCAATTATCTGACCCGGTTCGGCCTTTACCGCAACCAGGTCGGGGTAGGGGTGGACTGGATTCCGCATCCCAATTACTCGTTTGGAGTCGACCTTTGGGATACTCATTCCGCCAATTTGGGGATTTCCACCAAATGGCAAATCCATACGGACTGGTCGCTACGCCTGTCGGCCTCCCGGGACTTGGAAACCAACGCCGACCGTTGGCAGGTCGGCTGGTGGCGCCGGTTTTAACGCTGATTTTCGGGACGGGTACCATCTCCCGCCCCTTGACCCCCCTATTGGCCCCAACTGTCCGCCCCCCCGGCCAGTTCCTGCCGATAAACCCGGCCGGTCCGCCTGGCCACCGCCTGCCAGGTATACTCCATCTCCACCATCTCCCGGGCCCGACGGCTCAAGTCGGCCGCCCATTCCGGATT
>JASFQO010000076.1:0-7927 GCA_050115405.1 Bacillota bacterium | reverse complement strand
ATCCAGTAATCATACGGAAAAGTCAGATAAACCCGTAACAACGCCAATTCTCCGCGACGCCACGGATAAAACCGGTCGAAATTCCCCAATAGCCGCAATAAAGCCCGGTTCGTAAAGCCTTGTAGCCGTAAATAGCGGCCGCATAAATTCGCCCGGTCGTGCGTCGGCCAATCCTGCACCAATGCGTCAAAATCAATCAAATAGACCTGTCCGTCGGCAACCAGCACATTATGATGGGCCCAATCATGATAGCAAATCACTTGAAAATCGGGTTTAGCGACTGTGGCAATTTCCCGGATGGCTTGCGAGGCTTGATTGCGAAAAAGATCCCACAATTTCAAATACTGACGACTCCAGGAGTCGCCCCGCCGTATGGCGATGCGGCGGCAAGTCTCCATCTCGGCGCAAGCGCGCCGCCAGGCCTGCTCCGGTTGAAAGCGCAGCAAACTCCATCCCGGCTGCCGCGCGGCCACTATTGGCGCGGTGCAACGGTGAAACTGGGCCATAGCGCGAATGGCCGCGCCCAAATCGGCGTTTTGCCAATAGTCCGCCTCGCGACCGTGAATTTGTCTGGTGATCAGATAACGGTTACCGCGCTGTCGCCAGTAAGCCCCGGCATCGCCCGACGGGACTATATCCGGCAACACCGGACAATCGCAATGATCCCTTAATAATTTAGCGCATAACGCGGCTTTCCCGGAACCTATTTGCAATGGTTTGACAATAAAACTACCTTCCCGCGTCCGGACTACTGCAACACTCCGGTAGCGAGCGACCTCGAGTACCGGGCCTAGTAAAAAAAAGTCCGGCAGAGGCGGCGGCGCCGGCGCCGCCGGTTTAACGGAAATCATCCCCGAACCAGCCCAGGAACAACGTGATCAAACCCAATAAAACCAACACATCGATTGCATTCGGCATCACCATGGTTTTAATCAGTTCGATGACAATGACCCCTAAAAAAATTTGTTGGTCCAGATTTTTCAGACGTTTAAACGGATTGCCCATTCCCGAAGCACCTCCGCTGATAGACTATGCCAATATCCCGGCGATGGTTAACCCAAAACGGTAAAATCAGAGACGGTTCTTGAATTGAATTCTGTGAAATTCAATTCAAGAACCGTCCCTAATTTTACCAGAACCGTCCCTGAATTTTGCACATATGCTATTATAGGCGCCCGCCAGGAGGACAACAACATGAGCAGGGAAAAACTTCCAAAAATTATTTATCGGGAATATGGTATCAGTGTCGTCCGTCTCCAACCATTTCACTCGCTCTGGAAGCTAACTGGGCCTCAAGGGACGTTTCTCCTGAAAGAAATGCCTTGTCCGACGGAACGGATCATTTGGCTGCAACAACAATTGCAACTATTACACGACGCCGGTTTTACCGGATTGGTGCCGTTTATGCCGACCCTTAACGGTTCCCCGTTATTCAGTCAGGGAAAAAAGCATTATGTAATCATTCCCTGGCAACCCGGCAGCCACCCTTCATTTACCAATCTGAAGCATCTCCAACGCACTGCTCGTTTGTGGGGTGAGCTGCATCATACTGCGGCCGGCATTGCGACCCAGGACACCGTTCCCGGCGACGACTACCCTTTTGCGAATTTGCAGGCGCAGACAGCTTTTTTAACCGCAACCCTGCACCGCTTACAAAGCCGGTCGCCCGGCAATCGGATCGACCGGACGCTTTGGAGATGGGGAAACTATTTTTTAGCGCAAGCCCAAACCAGCCTCGCCCAGTTGGAACGGCTCGGTTTTGACCAATGGTGCCGGACGACGGCTGCCAAGGGATTTTGCCATAATGATCCGGCCCCCGCCAATATTATTATGCACAATAACAACTGGTATCTGATTGATTTTGAACATTCAGCCTCCGGAATCTTCCTCCTGGAACTGGCGTTATTAGTCCGGCGAGTTCTTCGGGTCAACCGGTGGGATCCGCAACTGGTGGAACCCCTGCTTACCGCTTATGCCACCGACAACTGCGTTTCCGGCGAGGAAGCCCGGCAGTTTCTCCCGACGCTGCTCGGCTTTCCCCGGCCCTTTTGGCGGCTGTGCCGACAACGCTTTCACGAAAAGCGGAATTGGTCCGAAAAACATTATCAAAGCCGGTTATGGGAAATTACCAATGAAGAACCCTTGCGGGCCCAATTTTTACAACAATGGTCCGGAGCCCGGCCGGCCGGCAAATTGCCCGAAAAATAAAAGTTACAAACATCGCTTTGGATCTCCAAGGGTGTTTGAAGGTCAAACAAGTAAAAGCATGAATCTATCAAACGGATATGAATTTGGCGCCCCGAACGACGAACGACGAATGGCGAGCAACACGCCACGGGCGTAGCCTGTGACGCATTATGGAGGTTACCATGAACAGTAAACCGGTAAATAGTGATCTAAGGCCCATTTTAGCTTGCTGGGGATTGGAAGCGTTTGAATGGGAAAAAGTGAAAGATGTCTATAAGGTCCGCACTAACCGGGGGTATAAAAACCTCAAGGTCTCTCCCTTAAATCCCAAACGGCTGATCTTTGTCCACCAAGCAATCCGGCATCTGATGCGGCAGGGGTTCCCCCATATGTATCCGATCATTCCGGCGGTTAACGGCGGTACCTATCTTTGCATCGCCGACAAAGCCTATTCCTTGTTCGACTGGATTGAAGGCCGCCAGTGCGACTTCGCCAATTTCTCCGAGCTAGGCGCCTCCGGTAAAATCCTGGCGGAATTTCATCAATATTCGGCAGGATTTATTCCGCCGCCGCATTCCAATATGCGGGATCAAATCGGTAAATGTCTGCAGCATTTTGAAGAACGTCATCAACAACTATTAGAGTATGCCGCCATTGCCGGTCACACTCCAAATGATGACTTTGCCCAACTCTTCTTGACGAATCTGCCGTTTTATCTGCCAATGGCCAGGCGGGCCATTGATAAATTACGCCACAGCTCCTACGGACAATTAGTCCGTCTGGCCCGTACCCGACAGACCTTCTGCCATGGTGACCCGGCCGCGCGTAATTTCATTTTAACCCCGCACCGCCAAATCTTTCTGATTGACTTTGACAGTTGCCGTTTAGACCTGCCGGTGATGGATCTCATTAAATTTACCCGTCGGGTATTAAAGAAACAACAATGGAGTTTTCCCACAGCCAAGTTTTTAATTGACGCCTATCAACAAATCCAACCCTTAAATATAAACGAACTGGAGGTCATGAAAGCCGTCTTTTATTTTCCGCAAAAATTTTGGCGCATGGCCAACCGTTACTTTAAAAAACATGGCGGTCGGTCGCCGGAACGGGCACTCCATAAGTTTCAAAAATATTTAGGCCACCGTTATGCGTTGGCCCGGTTCGGCGCCGAATTTGAGTCTTACCATTAGGAGCCGCCTTCAAGATGAATAATGTTCATTCCACTTTGGATATTGAGGTCTTAAACGTCATTGAACAATTCTGGGGCCTGCGCGTCACCGCCAGTCGCCAACATCGCAAGATCTGGCGATTGGAGACCAACGCCGGTCCTTTCTATCTGAAAAAAACCAAACTGACGCCTGCCGAGCTTAACTGGATCAATGCGGCGTTACTCCATCTTGACCGGCAAGGATTTGACCAAACACCATTATTGGCGCAAAGTCCCAATGGCGACCCCTTTCTCCAAACCGCAACCGGTCGCTATGTCTTAACTCCCTGGTTAAATGGAAAAGAACTTGATTTTAGCACATTTATGGATTTAAAGCAAGCCAGCGTCTTTTTAGCCCGGTTTCATTTCCAAAGCCAGGGATTTACCCCTCCGCCCGGCGCCACCCGGTCCGGATGGCCGGACTGGCCCGAGCAATTGGCGCAAAGGATAAAACAATTAAATGAATTTTGCCGCTTAGCCAGGCGCGAAAAAGAGACCGCTCCTTTTAGCCGTCTCTATCTTCGCTATTTTGAACCGTTTTACCGTCAGGCGGTTTTAAGTTGCGAACGGCTGTCTACCGTACCTTATCCGGCAATCGCCGCCATCGCCCGGCAACAATCCGGCTTGTGCCATCATGATTATTCCGGTCGCAATATTTTACGAACTTACGATAACCGACTGGCGCTGGTCGATTTTGATTATTGCTTGCAAGATATCCGGATTCATGACCTCATCAACCTGTTGGTCCGCAACTTAAAGCATAATAATTGGCGGAACGACCTGTGCCGGTTAATCTTGACCACCTATCATCAAACGGCGCCGTTAAAGCACGAAGAGTTGGAAGTGATGCAAGTTTTGCTAGCCTGGCCGCAAGATTTTTGGCAGGTTGGGTTCCAATATTATGTGGAAAAGTTACCCTGGCCTCCGGAACGTTTCTTAAAAAAACTGCAACACCGAATCCAACAACGCTTTGAACGGGAACGCTTCTTAAAGGAGTTTCCGGAACAAAACGGGATTTATCGGTGGCCGGCCCCGGACTTGCTCCGCCCCGGGTGAAACGCGGGCGCCGCCTAGTATATCGTCACTTAAATAACTTGAAAATTTACCAAAAGATAAATTGCTATTATAGAGGATTGCTGCTACTTTGGCCATAACATTTTACGTGACGCTTTACTAGTTCATTCATCTTCTTTAATTTCCCGGGGTTCGCCGGTCAAAGCGTCGATCAACAAATAACCCTTACCGCCGATGCCGTCATTATCATCGAAGATTACCAGCCAGTCTTTTGGCCCATAAAATTCAATTTCAAAGGTGAAATCGGCAGTCGGATAGACGCCATAAGTGGCGTAATATACTTCAAAAGCGATCCGCAGGGCCTGTTCCGGAGTGATGGCCTCCGCCGGAATGACATTAGTCAGAGCAAGGCTCCCTTCATTATTATTAAAATATTCCTGAACCCGGACCGTGATCTGCTCGGAAGCGAGCGCAAACGGAGTATTGCCTTCAAGCCGGAGATCCTGACCGGTTTTTAAGCATAGTTCACCGGACAATTTACCCCGACAGGTCTGTATCGCATATTTAAAAAAGCGGGTATAAGTATAATACTTGCTATCGAGCAAAAGGGGAGTCAATACAAATTTCATCCGTCGCGTCGCGCTCTCCGCGGCGCTGCTTGCCGCCACGGTATCCATCACCCGGTAAGAACAATCCCAGTCATCATTGCTGCCCTTAAACAACATGGTTGTAGCATATGTCTTCGGGAGCAGCGCAGCAATCACCGCCTCATCAGGTCCGGTAGCGGCGGTGGTTTCCGCCTTCACGTCACAAAAACCGTTTAAACCCAATGTCAAACTTAACATGATGCCGATGATTAATAATCGTTTCAATATTTTACCTCCTGCTTAATATATTAATTAGGTGTCTGATACCAGGCCACGCCAACCTTCTCATTGCTATTTTGCAGCGCATAAGCGCTAATCTTAATCTGATAAGTTCCGATAACGCTCGGCGTAAATTGCGCCAACTCCAGATTATTGGCGCCGGAAACGGAACTAGCCACCGCCACGCCGCTTGGGTTAAAGATGGTTAAATCCAGATCTGATAAAGGTCGTTCCGTTACCGCCGCCCCAACGTGCGAAGCTTCGGTGATGGTATTCTGCTTTAGCCAGGCCAGACTAACCCGCATCGGACCCGCGGTCTGCGCTACCGTAAAATCAATATAGTAGGGAAATTGGGCTGAGTTCAACTCATGGGCGGCATAAGTAGAATTGACGACAATATTGTAGACGGCTTTGGCGTCAATAACGCCGGCGCCTTCTTGATTGGAATAAAAAGGACTTAAAGAATAGGAGCCATAGTCGGTAGCGGTACGATGATTCGTCCCCGTCGCCATAATGGCTTTTAGCAATGCATTGTTACTGATTAGATTAATGTTATAATCCAGCAATTGCGTCAAGACCGCCGTTAGGTGCGGCGCCGCATAGCTGGTGCCGCTGGCGCCGCTATAACCGGCGACCACAATTCCCTCTCCCGGGGCGGTCAGATCCGGCTTATACCCGCCGCTGATCTCGGTATAACAGCTGAAGGTCGAAAAAGAGTCGTCGCTCCAGTACGGTTCGCCGACGGAATCGTGATCATTAATCGACCCGACAACCAACGCGTTATAGGCCATTCCCGGGTCGGAGATCAAGTAATTGGAGCTATAATTACCGGCGCTTTTGACAAAATGAACCACATGATGGTTGGCCAGGTGGTCGATCCATTTGGCCATATCGGAATATTGTCCCCGGACATCCGAATAACCGGCGCTGTAATTGATCACCGTGACCCCTTGGTCAATCAGCCACTCAATCTTTTCATAATCCTGCAACCGCGATAAACCGGCCGTCGCATAAACTGTCGCCGCCGGGACAATTCCCTGGGTAGCGCCGGCGACAATCGCCGTAACTTTTGTGGCGTGCCTGGACAAGCGTCTGGCAGCTTGATTGTCAGGGATGTCAAAGTGAAGGTCGAGGCCGGACAATTGGGAATTTGTCTTGTCGGGGTACCCGCTTTCCAAAATACCCACCGTAACTCCGGCGCCGTCAAGACCAACGGTATCCCGGGTATAATGGGCATTAACATTCGGGATACTATAAGCGGTCTCGTCCTCTTTCACGGCATCCACAAATAAATCAACCGCCAATACTTGATCATCTTTAACAATTTTGGCGATCGTCTTCCGATTTAACTTGGCAATCAACAATGGAGCATAGCCGGCTGTCAGCAATACTTTGGTTTCCTTAAGATATGTGTAGCGAAACTTCGCATTTTGCACAGCATATTCTTTTTTGGCCTTCTCCCGTTTGGCGGTAATATATGACTCAACCTGCGCCGCATTTGCCTTACTTAAGTCGGTAATCTTCAATTCCGCTTTGACTGCATTGTCAAGGGCGGTATAATCCAGATCGGTAATCCAAATCGATACGGTCACCGCCGCCTCCGGGCCGGACTCGGCCAATACCGCCTGCAAGCGCTCGGTAATTTTGGTTTTCTTGAACAACGCGCTATGCTTGTCCGGATCGTAAACGGCCATTTTCCCGGTGTCGTATATTATGATATCTTTCAAAGTGCCGTCGGCATACTGCACCTTATACAATTTCCCGCCGGAAAATTCCCGCAGCAGTTCTTTCCCGGTCGTCTTGAAGTCAGTCGCCGTCGCCCCGAAGCAAGCTTGGGTCAGCCCAACCGCCAGGACCGTCATTAACACCCAGAAAATCCCTTTTCGCCCTGTTTTAAACCTCTTCATATTCCGTCACACCCTTTCGCGATTTCGAGTCAAAAAACCAGGGACGGATAGAAACCCGTCCGTCCCTGTTACGTCATCCTTTGCATTTATATATGTTGAACTAAATAATGCTAAGCGTTCAACATATTTTCTTGCTTGATAAAATGAATAAATTTCCTTAAGGGTTATTTTGCATCCGGCTTTTGGGATACAAAAATCAGTATCAAAATTTAATTCATTTTATCTAAACAGCAATTTATTTCACAGTAATTGTCAAACTTTTTTGGACCTGATTATTATCGGCGTCATAGGCGATTAAGGTGAAGGTCTTGGTCTTGTTGGGGGTGACGGCGATTGAGCCGTTCGCCGGACGATTGGTAATGGAGACCTTGCCCGTTGTAAGAGTGCATTTAATGGTGTTCGCCGTCTTCCTGGTGAGGATCACCAGATCTCCCCGGCCAATCTCATACTTGCTGGCGGTGAAGGATAAGATTTCCGGCTGGGTAACCACCACGGTCCCCACATTTACGGTAACCGCAGCGCTGGCGATTGCGCCGTTCTTTCCGGTTGCCTCCAACAGATAAGTAGTGGTCTCGATGGGCCAGACTTGGATACTGCCTTCGGTATAACGCACGCACTCGTCATCTTTTTCGCTAATACCAAGGACCCGGACACTCACGCCATTGTTAACCTTCCAGGATAAGGTCACCGTATCGCCACAGGCAATCTGCGTGGCGGAAGCTTTGAAATAATCGATGTGGGCGTAA
>JASFQO010000075.1:0-7938 GCA_050115405.1 Bacillota bacterium | reverse complement strand
TACGCCAAAGATCCGGAAAATTTGACCTTGTCCAATGTGAGCTTCAAGATTGCTTCCGGTGAAACAATCGGAGTCATTGGTGGGACCGGCGCGGCAAAGACCACCTTAGTCCAACTGATTCCCCGTCTTTATGATGTGCTTGACGGTAAACTGTATGTCGGCGGGCACAATGTCCGGGACTATCGGCTGGCAATGCTCCGTAATGAAGTCGCCATGGTCCTGCAAAAGAATGTCCTCTTCTCCGGAACCATCCGCGGCAACCTGAAATGGGGCAATCCCGAGGCGACGGAGGCGGAAATCATTGACGCTTGCCAAATCGCCCAGGCGCATGAGTTCATAATGGCTTTTCCGGACGGCTATGATACCCAATTGGGCCAAGGCGGGGTTAACCTTTCGGGCGGACAAAAGCAGCGACTCTGCATTGCCCGGGCGTTATTAAAACGCCCGAAAATTATGATTTTGGACGACTCGACCAGTGCGGTCGACACTGCGACCGATAGTAAGATTAGGGCGGCGTTACAAACAAAGCTGGCCGGGACGACCACGATCATTATTGCACAACGGATCACATCGGTTTGCGACGCGGACCGGATCATAGTGTTGGACGAGGGGAAGCTTAACGGTTGCGGCAGCCATACCGAATTATTAGAAAGGAATCGGATTTATCGGGAAGTCTATGAATTGCAACAGAAGGGAGTGGAAGACCATGCCGGAACCCATGCGCGGCCCCAGAGCGGTTGCCAAGCCGAAGCATACCGGGAAGACGCTCAAAAGGGTCTTTAACTATATTGCCGCATATAAAGCGCGGTTTTTATTGGTCGTTTTGACAATTATTATCAGCGTCGGCGCCCAGATTGCCGGGACTGCGTTATTGCAAAAGATTATCGATAATTACTTGGCCAGGTTGGTAAAAGGTGGATTTCAGCCGGAAGTTTGGGACGGATTTATCAAGACCTTGGGCGTAATGAGCGCAATCTATCTCTGCGGGATGTTGTCGACCTACGCCTATAGCCGTATGATGCTTGCCATATCAACCGGGACTTTATATAAAATCAGGATGGATTTATTTACCAGAATGGAGGAACTTCCAATTCGCTATTTCGATGCGCATACCCATGGCGAATTGATGAGCCGGTATACAAATGATACGGATACCATTCGGGAGATGCTTTCCAATAGTGTGGCCAATTTTATCGCTTCCGTGGTCACCGTGATCGGCGCTTTTGGGATGATGCTCTATTATAGCTGGCAGCTTACCACTTTAGTGTTGTTTTTTTTGTATGGAATCCTGACGGTGGTCAAAAAAGTCGGCGGCAAAAGCCGGGCTTATTTCCAAAGTCAACAGGCTGAGCTGGGTAAAGTTAACGGGTATATTGAAGAAATGATTGCGGGTCAGAAAGTGGTCAAGGTCTTCTGTCATGAAAAGGTCGCCAAGGCGCAATTTCAGGCGTTGAATGACCAACTGTGCGCTGCGGCGACTAATGCCAATACTTACGCCAATATCTTGATGCCGATTATGGCTAATCTGTCCAATGTCCTCTTTGCGTTCACGACCGCAGTGGGGGGAATACTGGCGATCCAAGGCATTCTCACCACGGGTACGGTTGTGGCGTTTTTGCAGTTAACCAAAAATTTTTCCATGCCCGTCACCCGTATGTCACAGCAGTTGAATACGGTGTTGGCGGCGCTGGCGGGCGCGGAGCGGATCTTTGAGGTGATTGATACCGAGCCCGAAAGCGATGCCGGCTACGTGACGTTGGTTGACGCGGCGTTGACCCCGGATGACTCAATTCAAGAGACGGACCACTATACCGGCGCCTGGGCCTGGAAGCATCCCCACCAGGCGGACGGGACCGTGACTTATCAACGGTTGGAAGGAAAAGTGGAGTTTGATCAGGTTGTGTTCGGTTATGAGCCGAATAAGGTGGTCTTGAATGGAGTGACCCTATATGCCAAACCGGGGCAGAAGATTGCGTTGGTCGGCGCGACGGGAGCGGGCAAGACCACCATTACCAACCTGCTCAACCGCTTTTATGATGTGCCGGACGGTAAAATCCGATACGACGGGATCAATATCAACAAGATCAAAAAAGCGGATCTCCGGCGTTCACTGGCGCTGGTCCTGCAAGATACGCATTTATTTACCGGGACGGTGCTGGATAATATCCGTTATGGCCGACTGGAAGCGACCGATGCGGAAGTAATTAAGGCGGTGCGGCTGGCGAACGCCGATTTCTTCATCCGCCATTTACCCCAGGGCTATCAGACGGTATTGACGGCGGACGGGGCCAATTTGTCACAAGGGCAGCGGCAATTGCTGGCAATAGCGCGCGCCGCGGTCGCCAATCCGCCGGTGCTGATTTTGGATGAGGCTACCGCTTCGATTGATACCCGGACCGAATGCTTGATTGCCAAGGGGATGGACCAGTTGATGGCCGGCCGGACCGTCTTTGTGATCGCCCACCGTTTATCCACAGTACGTAGCGCAAATGTGATTCTTGTGCTTGATCAGGGTCAAATTATCGAACGCGGCACCCATGAGGCCTTAATTGCCCAAAGAGGCCGATATTATCAGCTCTATATGGGAATGTTTGAGTTGGATTGATCAGTTCAGGCCTATGGAGTTTTAGTAGTAACAAGATATTTAAATCATACCGAAAGGATTTACTTTAGATGCAAGCAATTCACTGGTATCCCGGGCATATGGCCAAAGCCAAGCGCGAATTGGGGGAATTAATCAAATGTCTTGATTTACTGGTCGAGGTCCGGGATGCCCGGATTCCGCTGGCCAGCCATAACCGGGATTTGGAACCGCTCTTTGCCAGACGGCCGAATCTGGTGGTGTTGAATAAGTCGGATTTAGCCGCTGCCCCAACCACACGTCTCTGGGCTGAATGGTTTGCCAAACAGGGAGTGACGACAATAGCGGTTAATGGCCGCACCGGACAGGGAGTGGGTCAATTGTGGCGGCTCTTGGCCAACCGGTCTGACGCGGGAAGCTTGCGGCGGGCGTTACGGGTGGGCGTCGTCGGGATTCCCAATGTCGGTAAGTCTTCGTTGTTAAACCGGTTGTTGGGAGTGGGGACCGCCGCCACCGGCAATCGCCCGGGGGTCACCCGGGGCAAACAATGGGTCAAACGGGGCGCGGTGGAAATTTTAGATACGCCGGGAATGCTGCCCCCCAAGATTGACGACAGGGAAACCGGGATTAAGTTGGCTTTAATCGGGACGATTGGCGAAGAATTGTTGCCGACCTATGATTTGGCGTTGGAACTACTGGCGCGGTACGGGGAACGTTTGTTTGACTGGGGGAACCAAGCGGTAGTGATCACGACGCCGGAAAACGGCTTGGAGTGGTATGCCCGGAAAAGAGCTTTTCTCATTAAAGGCGGAGAATTGGACCTTAACCGGGCAGTCAATACCTTATTGCAGGAATTTCGAAACGGACGGCTGGTACGCTTTAGTTTGGAAATTCCGCCGACGGACGGCGATTAATCAGGCGCAGGAGAATAATGCCGCCTACCAGAGTGGAAAGGTGGTAACTCAAGAAACGCCAGGCAATAATCAGGATGGCCCGTAATTGTAACGGGACAAAGCTGAGAATCGAGAATAGTCCCAGTTCCATCACGCCGCTGCCGCCGGGGATGGGCAGGTAGGCCATGATAAAAAAGAGCAGATACTGCAAGACGATGCATTGCAGGAATAGGCCGGAGGTATTGAGGCCGAATGCCTGCATTAACAGGGGCGCTACCGCGAAAAACGAGACCCAATAAAGAAAGGTGGAGAGGATCACCAGGTAAAAGTTTAAAGCTTGACGAAACTCCTTGATCGAATTGTGAAAGACCTCCACTTCGGTGAGGAGCTTGGTCGCAAAAGGCTGAATCTTAGCGCCGAATCGGGAACGACGCCCCAGGTTTAAAAGGGGAGTCACTATAATTTGCGCCAGTTTCGGCTTGATGATGAAAGTAATCAACAAGACGGAAATTAAAGCCGCAATCGGAATCGCCACCAAAGTAACCTGACGGATCGGACCAACCGCAAAACGTTGGTGAGTGAAGAATAATAAAAACGGGGCAAACATCGTAAACATTAAAGTCGAGATAATTAAGCGGATCGTAACAATCGCGCTCGACCGGCCCGGTTGAATGCCACTCTGGGTTAACAGATAGATTTGCGTCGGGATCCCGCCGGAATAAAAAGGGGTAATATTGCCTATAAATGAGGTGGCCAGATTAATATTTAAGATTTGCAACAATGAAATTTTTTCCCCCAGCCCGGAGGCGATCAACCAAATCCGCATGGCCTCGATCAACCAGGAACACACTAAGGCCAGGCAGGCCAAGAGCAGGAACGGGTAGTTGAACTGGCGCCACAGATTCGGCGCGTCTTTTGGAAAAGAGTTAATCATAATCACGGCGGTACTGCACAACGTTAAGACGAGGACTAAGCTAGCGCCGCCGCGAAGCCATTTTTGTATTTGCAAGGGAAGTTTTCCCATATGATATTTGCCTCCTCGGAGCAAAATAAGGTTTGGTCAATCCATATTTTGGGTTAATTATAACATAGAAAAAATGATTCTTCAATCAAAGTTATATTTTTTAATTTAGAATTGAAAATTATTTAATTTAAGGAGTCAAAAGTTTTGTGGTATTAGTTGACGATAATTTTAACAGAATTGTCATCCATTTTAATAATTTAAAAAATTCCACAATCGCGCTCCAATCTCCTTTAGGCAATAGTTGCGGTAACCTGAAATAACTTCCAAATATTTTTGAGGTTTAAGAGATTAAAGTATTGGCGGCCAAATGACGATACCAGTGGTATATATAGTTTATCCCAATACTTGCGAAAGGGTGAAAGTGAAATAATGGCGAAAACCGGAGCCGATTATTATAAATTACCGTGGGAAGCGCGGCTGAAAGAAGAACGCGCGTGCTGGCGGCGGGGGTTTACCCGGGTGGCCGGACTGGATGAAGCCGGGCGGGGACCATTGGCCGGTCCGGTGGTGGCGGCGGTTTTTGTGATTACTCCCGATTTTGACCTGCAAGAGCTGAACGATTCCAAACAGTTGACGCCGATACAGCGGGAAACCGCTTACCGGTATTTAACTTCCGGTGATTGGGAATACGGGGTGGGAGTCGTCACAGCGGCCGAAATCGACCGGATCAATATTTATCAGGCTTCGCGCCAGGCCATGTGGCGGGCTTTGCAGACATTAGCCCAACCGCCGGATTACTTATTGGTGGATGCTTTGACAGTTCCGGTTACTACGATCCCGCAAACCGGCTTAATTCACGGCGATGCCCTGTCGGTGGCGATTGCCGCCGCTTCGGTGCTGGCCAAGTATACCCGCGACCAATTAATGGTTGAGTATGACCGCATTTACCCCGGTTACGGCTTTGCCCGGCATAAGGGCTATCCCACCATGCAGCATTATGAGGCTTTACGGCAATTGGGCCCTTGCGACCTGCACCGTAAGTCATTTCGGTTGCAAAAAGAAACCGCGGCCGCCAGTTTGGATTTGTTTGAATGAACACGGAGGTAAATTTGAACATCGAAGGTGTGAATTGGCCGGTGCTGGTGCGGATCCAGTCCGATCTGGGGGAGTTAGGCTTAAAAGACGGCCAGACTATCGTCGGTCGTATTTTGGGGAGCACGGCGGATGAAGTTTGGCTCCAATTGGCCGGAAAGACGCTTACGGCGCAGCTTGAAGGGCGGCCGTTGCTTCCCGGCGCCGTGGCCCGTTTTGCCGTCACCGTAACCGACTCCGGGAAAGTGGTCTTAAAAGTATTGCCGGGCCATGGCGCGGCGGGGGAAACAGCGCCGCCTTTGGCAACGACGCATTTTGCGGATGAGACCGACCTTAAAAACGCAATCGCGGCTGCGTACCGTCATTTAGGCCGGGAAGGCGTTCCCACTCAAATTGACCAAATTTGCCGCGATCTCCGGTCATTGGCGGCGCAGTACGGCAAAGTCCCCCCGCCGGAAGTGTTGGTATGGTTAAAAACGCAAAATTGGCCGGTTACCCCGGGGACCATTCTGTTGGCGTGGTTATATCGGGACCAGCAATTGCGGAATCTGATTTGGACTCGGCTGCGGTGGATTGCCCAACTCCAAAATCAGCCGGAATTATTGCCGCCGGTCTGGGATTGGGACCAATTTGCGCCGTGGGCGGAAACCACCGGAGCCCAAACGGCAATGTCGGCCGGCGTCCGAAACCGCTTGGGGGAGGGAGCGCTTTATGATCCGCTAATGACCGATGATTTTCCAACTATGCCCGACCCGTTACTCCATTCGAAAGATGCCGGAGCGGACAAGTCGGTCTGGAAGGCAGTGCGGCCGTTGTTGGAACAAAGCGCCAACCTAGAACGAACTGCAGTTGATCCAAATTGCTCCGCAGCGGTTGTCCCGTTTTTGATCCGAACGGCGACCGGTTTGGTCAGGGAATTACGGTTGCAATGGAGCGCCAAACCGGCCCATGGGAATCCGGCCGAGCGTGAAGAGTTGCTGCGGATGGTGATTCCAACGGAAAAATTAGGCGAAATCCGGTTAACGCTGCGGTTGACTGCCCGGAAGACGCAGATTAACTTCAAAGTCGCCTCCCCGGCGATTCAAGCCTATTTGCAGCGGCATCTGACCGAATTGAAAGGCCTGTTAAATGAAGATACTTTTATCGTGGTCGGCTTAATTCCCGTGAGTAATGATAACGAAACGAAGGTGGATTTATGGATGTAGAGCCGAAACCGGCAACTCCCTCCAAACCCAAATATGCGGCGGCATTGCGTTACCGTTCCGAAGTTGACCGGGCGCCGGTGGTGGTGGCTTCCGGGCGGGACGAGGTAGCCGCCACCATTTTACGATTGGCGGAAGCGGCGGGCGTCCCGAATCAGGTTGAACCGGCTTTGGCGGAAATCCTCGCCAAGTTGGAACCGGGCAGCGAAATTCCGGAGGAGACTTATCAACTGGTGGCGACGATTTTTGCGTTCATCTGGCGAATGGACCAAAGGTATCAGGGGTAGGATTCTAATTTTAGCAAGGAACGTTGATCCTTGTTTTTTTGTGCCAAAAATTCGCTTATTTTTTATAAACCATCTGTGTTTATTTGAAGTTCTCTTTTTGAACAATATGTCTAGCTTTTTTATAAAAATTATATTTATAAATTATGTTATAATTATATGAGGTCCGGCAATTTAAATTCCATAAGGAGAGCTTGTTTTGAAAGGAATCACTTCTTTTCTACTGTTTTTGCTGATTTTTTTATTTTCGACAGTTGTAACTTTAGCCGCAATTACTTCCGCCACGGATTCAACTTGGGAAATATTGCTGCAAGGATGGGACTGCACGGGTAGTTTTAATTACTATTTATATGATTCGGACGCTTCCCAAATGGTTTCAAAAGTGAGTTTTCCTCAAGATCAAAGGATGCTGCTAGTCAATTTAAAATATACTTTTCCGGATAATAATGGTTATCTTAAAATGCAATATGGGAGAACCGGGGTGAACATTAAGGGAAGAGGAGCGGATTCCGATTGGGCGACACTGGGTTCGTCAGCCTTAACCGATTATGGGGAATTTGACGCCTATGGGTCGCAACAGTTGTTTTCAATTGATTTTGGTAAAACTATTATCAAAAATAAAATCCATTCAGCCGGCATTTTTGCAGGTTGGGGCAGAAAAGAGACAACCAATGAATTAAGAAAGGTAATTTATTATCTTGATGACGGGGTAAGTTATAGCGGATTATCACAAGAGGACCTGGGAAGCGTCCTCAATGGGAATTTTAGCGGCATTTATCTTGGAATCAATGACAACATGGTTATTGGGGAAAAATTTACTTTAAACACTGAATTAGCCGTATCATTTTTACATGTTAAAGCTTATGGACTCTGGAATAATCATTCTCCCGCCTGGGAATGGAAAGATACCGGGAATACGGTT
>JASFQO010000074.1:0-7944 GCA_050115405.1 Bacillota bacterium | reverse complement strand
GGCTCAAGCGAAGAAATTCCAAACGGTACTGATCCAACTGATCAAACCCAAACCAGCGGGTGGTTGGTTGGAATCAGGAGTTGAACCTTTTACCGATAGCAATCTTCAGCATATTACCAACCGAGTGAATCAATATAATTTAGAACGGCAATATCAAGATTTTCCGGTAATTTCCGCACAGATCATTGAAGAGTCACCAGCGGTTTTTGGTTGCACGGCGGGCGGGACAGATCGCTTTTATATCAATGCCAAAGGGGATTTACAACCTTGTGAGTTTTTAAATATTTCTTTTGGTAAAATCGACGATCATAATTTTGATGAATGTTATCAAAAAATGCGGAAGTGTTTTGAGGTTCCCGGTGAGTGTTGGCTTTGTGAAAAATATTCCGGAGAAATATTCACACTATTTAAGGAAAATCAACTAAACTCATTACCATTGACTCCGGAACTATCAAATCGGATTTATGACCATTGGGATCGCGGTAATACCACCAAACTTTATCAAACTCTTGAAAGGGAGTGAACTAGATTAACCCGGTTTGTACCGGGTTATTTTTTTTTACGCTGTTACATCTGCTAATTTATCTTCGATAAAGGAGTCAAAAATGTATATTAATTATGACGAGTATGAATTGTTAGAGCTTTTTGAAAATGTCTCGAACATAATTCATGACGCCGGTCTGGCTTTAGGTTTTATAGCTATTTCTGACGATAAACCAGCAGGAATAATCTTGTATGAAATGAAAAAAAGCGAATGTGAAATCATTCTGTTAGAAAGTTTTGTTGAAAAGATTGGGATTGGAACAACTTTATTAAAGTGCGTTGAAGAAAAAGCTATCGCTAATGGTCGCGATCGAATTTGGTTAATAACCACAAATGATAACATAAAAGCTATTCGTTTCTTACCAGTTGAGAGGGTTTTCATTAGTTGCCCTACATAGAAATGCTATTGAAGAGTCAAGAAGATTAAAGCCGGAAATTCCGTTGATAGGGATTGTTGGAATTCCTATTTGTTCCCATTCCGGTATTTAACTTTCCAAAAGCGTCTGCGACACATAGGCCGGACGTTGTGGAAGCGCCGATTAAGGAAGTAATTGCGGAACCAAACAGGCCAATTGCAAAAAGGTATTTCGCAGCAACGCCTGCAAGAGGCTCCAACATAGCAACAAATTGAGGCGCGCTGGAAGGGACAGTTCCGGCGGGGTTCAGTGTTTCAGCTGCGAACTGGAGTATCAAGCTGGATGTCATCGATACTGGTGGATGCAATCGCCCCCATCGCCGGCAGCCCGTGGGTGTTTGTTCCGACTATGGCGATCGTTTCATCTATTGCCCCAAACGTATTTGAAAAGTACGGAATCAATCCGCTTGTTTGGGTGCCTTTACTGTGCATCGGTATGAACGCTTTTTTTCTGAGCTATCAGAACATGTTTGCACTGGTTGCTGAGGCAAATATGGAAGGTAGCGGCTGGACATCCAAGCATCTGTTTAGATTTGGGACCGCCTATTTTGTCGTAAGCATGCTGGCAATGCTTATTGCAATACCATATTGGATTTCTATTGGTATACTTTAACCTGACTTTTACAGTTTTTATCCAGTCTAGGCTTCAGAACATCGTAAAAAGCTCTTCGCGGAGCTATTGCTCTTTGTTGCTCTTTTTTTGCATGCTCTTCGGGCTTAATTCCGATCGAGTCTTGGTTTCCATCTTCTCGGTGATTTGGCGGTTGATCTTCTCTTGCTCCACGGCGTCGAAAACTAATGACGGCTTGATGACAATCACAAATTCATCCTGGGTTTCCGTGACATTCTTGTTTTTGAAGAGATAACCGAGCAGCGGGATATCGCCTAAGATCGGGATTTTTGAGGAGGAGACTTGTCTCCGGGTGTTCTTTAACCCGCTGATGATTACGGTCTGACCGTCGTTTACCCGGACAGTGGTCTCAGTGGCCCGTTCGGTGGTGCTGGGTAAGGTTGAACCTTCGGGAGAATCGCCGAATTGGCTAATCTTCGGTTTGATCTCCATGGTGATCTGGTTATTCATCGAAACCCAGGGGGTAATGGTAAAATACAACCCGGAATCATAGGTTTTAACGGTGCTGGTTTTTGTCCCGTCGCTATCGACCGAGGTGACTACGGAGTAATTGTATTTAGTGTCCACATTAAAACTGGCCTGATAGCCGTTTAAGGTCGTAATCGTCGGGTTGGCGATGATTTTGGCTTGGCCTTTGGAAATCAATGCGGTAAGGCCGGCAATAGTTTGATCGCTATCGCTATCGTTGTCCTTGGTAGCTGGTTTGATCAGCTTAATACTGGGATCTTCCAGGGAAAGCGCTAATTTTTTGTCGTTTGACAATGTCAGTGATCCTGACGGCGCTTTCCAAGTTACGCTATTGCTGTTGGTAATCTGGATGACCGTGATATCAAAGACGATCATTGGATTTATCTGGTCAATCTTTTCAATATAGCTTTTGACCTGATTGATGATATTTTGCGGCCCGGTGACCACAATGGCGTTGGCTTCCTTGACCACGATCAAGTCGGATTTCGGGAGTGAGGCGGGGATTAATTTGAGCATCTCTTCAGCTTTGAGATATTTGATTTTAATGACTTCCGTCCGATCTTCGATGTTCGCGATATCTACTTGTTCCAAGTATGCGGCAAATGAGTCCTGGATCGCTTGCGGCGCGGTCATGATTAAGGCGTTTTTCTCAGTCATTAGCGTGATGTTTTGCTTGGGATAAATGGCGGGTAATGAGTTGAGGAGCTGTTCCGCTTTGATATATTTCAACGGATAGATTTTGACTACGGCAAAACGCTTGTTTTCCGGCCGGAGTTGTAGTCCGTCGCCGATTACGTAGACATTGCCGACCATTTTATAAGAGAAAGTGGTCCCTTCAAAGAGCAGGTCTAAAGCTGCGGTAAACTCAAGGTTTTGCAGCCGCAGTTTATTGACGTTGGAATTGACCTGCGCCAGGATGGCGATATTTATGTTGGCGCGCCGCGCCATTTCACTGATGACGGTTGCTAACGGGGCGTTTTGAATATCCAAGTCGAATAATTGACTATCCGGATTGTAAGCGACCCGGATATTTTTGTTTCGATTGGGATTAACCCGTACGCAGTATTGATTGGCTTGTTTATCGACCACCCACCCTTGATTTTCCACCAACATGGCCAGTCCCTGGCTGAGGGGGAGGTTTTGAAAATGGGCCGAGATATTACCGCGAATCTCCCGGTCAAGGGTGACGTTGGTTTTGGTCTGGCGGGCGATTTCATTGGTGATAATCGCAATATCGACATTATCGGCGTCAACCGAAAGTCGGTTGTTTTGGGCCACAATCCGGTAGGCGCCGTTTTTCTTTGTAATGCGGCGGGCTTGGCCTTCTTGAAAAAGTTGCAGGCCATTGGTGGCGCATAAGAGATTGAGACCGTCGTCCACCGGGACATCATGTAAAAAGATGGAGACATTGGTGTTGAGGTTTTGGTCCGGGGACACCGTCACGCCTGATTTTTCCGAAATGGCGCGACATAGCGCGGCGAGAGGGATGTTTTTGGCGTCGACCGTTAAACGGTTATTAGCGCAATTTACCGTGAACGAGAGGGGCGGAGTGGTTTTTTTACGGATGAAGCGGATCGGGCCGACCGTTTCCGCCATACAGTTCGCATGGACCAAAAGGGCCTGAATCGCTTCGGGTAAGGCCACTTTCCGAATCGTCAGCGTAATCTGTTCCTGAAGTTCCGGGGCGGGGATTAAATTGGCCCCGGTTTTTTGCGCCAGTTCCCGGATTAATTTGGTCAACGGAACCTCCCGGGCTTCTAAAGAGAGCAAACCGTCGGCAAATTCCAAGTTTAAAAGCGAGTGATCCACCGGGATAACCCGGTAGAGGTTGGCGGTTTTGGTATAGGTGAGGTCGTGGTTGGCGGTAATCAAGTCCAAGGCTTGTTGAAAGGTGACTTTATTGAGCTGGATGGTGATGTTCCCGGATACCTGGTTGTCAATGGCGATATTGACTCCTTCCTGGTTGGCCAGGGCCCGCAAGACATCTTTGATGTCGGTGGTTTTAAAGTCGATGCTGATGAGATTGGTTTGGGCCCAGAGGTTGGAGGCGAGGCCGACCAGGATCAAAAACGTTAGGACTAGCGATTTTAATAATTTACATTGCAAGTGAATCACCAAACCTTACCCAAGACTTCAAAATATGTAGCCTGATATATGGAATATATTGTAAATATCTTATCCCTTAGAAATTCGGAATATCCTGTTGGTTAACGATAATTTGGGCCGTTGGCAATATTAAATATTTATAAACAAAATCTTGATGAGGAGTTTAGTCGAAAATTTCGGGATGTTTTTTGAACTGGAAATATGGAATTCACTTCAAGAACCATCCCGGAATTTTAATGGTGACCGGCAGTTTTTGGGAAGGAATTGACATACCCGGGAAATCATTGATATGTGTAATCATTTAATTTCAATGAGGTATCTGCTTTTTTCGTGAGTCAGGGGACAGTTCCCTGACTCGTTTTTATTGGTTGGTTCCTTCCGTCATGTCAATTTGGGGACGGTTCTTGAAGTGAATCATTATTTTAACATCACAAAAATAACAAAATATGGAATTAAATTTAAAAATTGCCTCTTAGTTATAATTTAGCAAAATTTCTTGACAAAAGTTACAATAAGTGATAAATTAATACTAATAAAAAAATATTATTAATTTTAAAAAAGTGAGAAAAAATTATTATTTTTTGATTTGAGGTTAGTTATGGCTGAACTTAATAATTTAAAAGGGGGGATCATTGTTTCTTGCCAAGCTCGAAACGGTGATCCGTTAAACAAGCCGGAAATTATGGCGGCAATGGCGCAATCGGTGGAAATGGAAGGAGTTGTCGGAATTCGCGCCAATGGGGAGGCGAATATCAAATCAATACGTTCCGTAACCAAATTGCCGATTATTGGAATTAATAAGATTTGGAGTGCAGGGTCCTCTGTCTATATAACCCCATCACCCGAAGCGGCCCGGACAATTGTTAATGCCGGAGCTGATATTGTCGCGCTGGACGCCACTTTACGCGAACGACCGGGGGGAGTGAGTTTAATGCTGTTAATTGATTATATTCATGAGAAATTACGGAAAATGGTTATGGCTGATATTTCTACCTTTGAGGAAGGGAGCAACGCCGCAAAATTAGGGGTTGACCTTGTTGCGACGACTTTGTCGGGATATACTTCTTATTCCAGACAGTCTGACAAAGTGGATCTGGAATTAGTCCAAAAATTAACCGCCAATTTAAAGGTCCCGGTAATTGCTGAAGGTAAAATTGTTGAATCCCAAGAGGTAAAAGCATGTTTTGCTGCGGGCGCTTTTGCGGTAGTAATCGGGAAGGCAATAACCAGACCGCAAGACATTGTAAAACGCTTTATTACAATGGGTGTTTTCCCGAAAACGGCAGACTAAAATCATAACATGGAGTGAAATATTGATGAAGGATATCATGAATACCGTAACCGAGGCCGTCAATCAAAAGAGTATTTGTCTGGATTTAATGTCCAATGAAGAAATTATTCGCTTAATGATTAACGAAGATCGCAAAATACCGGATGCGATCGAAAAGGAAATACCGAATATTTTAAAGGCTTTAGAGTTAATAATAAATTCTTTGCAGAACAATGGCCGGCTTATTTACATAGGCGCCGGGACCAGTGGCCGTCTGGGCGTGCTTGACGCCGTTGAATGCCGGCCGACGTTTGGGGTCGCGGATGAACAGGTGCAGGCGCTTTTGGCGGGCGGAGAAAGAGCGATGTTTCATTCGGTTGAATTCAGTGAAGATAATCGCGAAATGGGGCGAAAGGATATTGCGGCTCTTAAACTAACCCCGCGGGATGTCTTGGTGGGGATTACGGCCAGCGGCAGTACTCCATATGTATTATCCACGATAATGGCGGGCAAAGAATTGGGCGCCAAAACGGTGGGGGTTACTTGTAATGAAAATTCCAAGTTGGAGGCAATCTGCGATAGCTGTATTTCCGTAGTCGTCGGACCTGAGATCTTAAACGGCTCGACTCGTTTAAAAGCAGGGACGGCGGAAAAAATAGTCCTTAATATGATTAGTACGGTTTTAATGATCAATCTTGGTAAGGTTTATCAGAATTTAATGGTGGACATGATTCCTTCGAATGTGAAACTTAAAGAACGGGCTATTCGACAAATAGCGATTATTACCGGAGTAAATGAAGCTGAAATAAGAAAAACTTTTCAATTGGCCGGGGGAAACATTAAAGTGACTATTATGATGTTAAAATTGGGACTTTCCGCAGCGGAAGCGCAAATGAGATTAACGGTCAATCATGGTTTACTGCGGAAGGCTTTAGGTGAATCCGCAAGAAAATGAGGGGAGATCTGATGAATAACGACCTCAATAAGGACTGTTTAGTAAAAATAAAAAATCATTATTCTTCATTTCGCGCGGCGGAAAGAAAAGTCGCGGATTTTATTCTTGAAAGTCCCGTAAATGTCGTGAATATGTCGGTAATCGAGATGAGCAATAATATTGGAGTAAGTGAAGCGACAATTGTCAAATTTAGTCAAAAAATTGGTTTTAAAGGGTTTCAACAGCTTAAAATTGCTTTGGCCATCGGAATTAATGAAGTTGAACAAAGTGTTTATGGCGACATTGAAGCAACTGATAATTTACTGACAATCAAAGAAAAAATCTTTAAAAACAACCAGGAGGCTTTAAAAGATACCAATACTTTACTTGACATTGAAGTTTTAGAAAAGGCAACTTCAGTGATTGAAAAGGCGGAGCGACTTTATTTTTTTGGAATTGGGGCTTCTAATTTGGTGGCTCTGGACGCGCAACAAAAATTTCTCCGCATTGGGTTGAATGCCTTGGCATTTACAGATAGTCATTTTCAAGTTTCCAATTCCGCATTAATCAGACAAAATGATGTCGTGGTCGGAATTAGTCATTCGGGGAGGACCAATGAAGTAATTGCTTGTTTACATTTGGCGAAAAGTAACGGCGCCACTTGTATTGCTATCACCAATGACCCGGGTTCCCCTTTGGCGCGGATCGCCGATATAAATTTGCATACGGTTACTAAAGAAAGAAAATTTAGACTGGGGGCAATTTCTTCAATTGTGGCGCAGTTGACTATAATTGATGCAATTTTCATCCCGATATCTCTGCGAAGAGCGGATTTGGCGATGAATTGTTTGAAGAAGACCAATAATGCCATAAGTTTAATTCAAAATGTCGAATTTAAAACATAAACCAGGAAAAATGGTAAAGATATTTTTCCGATACTTCAGAAAAAATATTGTCCGGAAAAATTTTTTTCAATGAGAGGAGGGTTTAATGTAAAATAAACGATTTAGAATATTTGTCCGTGTCTAAAACAACTTAAAATTGAATTCAAAAAACGTTTGAGTTATTAGGGGATCAGGGTGCTATCTACGTTGATGCCGCCAACAACCGGACTATTCAAAAATTTACGCGGGATAAAGGCAGTTTCCCCGATCTTTTCGCCGTAATTGCCAATCAACGGGGCGAAATTGGCTTTGTCCATGAGAGCATCCGCTACTTTGTTGATAGTGTGCTTGATGACCGGCCGCCTTTGGCCGACCTTAACGATGGTTGGAAAAATACTGCGGTTTTATGTGCCATCCTGGAATCATGCCGTACTCATTTACCGGTAGAATTAGGCGAATAATTTATTCAAGCGATGTGATTAATAATGAGACCGCAAAATAACAAACCTTTAATTTTGGGCGTCGACGGTGGTCAAACCTCCACCAAGGGTATTTTAGTCAATTTAAATGGAGATATTCTGGCGTTTGTTGTGGGAAAGCCGATTCGGCGGATTGGAAACGATAATTCCCGCTACAGCAGAGAATTATTACGCGGATTGCTCAAGGACCTCTTTAAAGATCAGCGCCTTTCAA
>JASFQO010000073.1:0-8131 GCA_050115405.1 Bacillota bacterium | reverse complement strand
TGCTTGCCCCGGAATAGTCACCAAAAAATGTACAGCGCAAAAAGCTCGTCGAAATAAATCGTTGACTTTCCCATCTTTGACAGTTGGAAGAGAGAAAAAGTCTGGAAAGCCGCATGAGTACGGCGTTCCAGACTTATGTTATGTCATAAAAAAGTGCGTACTTTTTTTACTTTTTGGTATCCTTAAAAATTTTTTTCATCTGTTTCAAGGTCATTATCTGATAGTCGGTTCTAAAGCCGAAAGCATCATGCAGCGCATCCGTAAAATCAGTTCTGGTGTAAGTGGGAATGTATCCCTCTCCGGGGATGGAATAAAAGTTCATATCCTGAAGCTGACTGATGATCTCGGAGCTTGTGAATGCTGCCTTTAATCGTTTTTCCAAATATCTGTATATTGTTAGAGACAGGAAGCAGGTCGTGAAATGCGCTTTGATTCTGTCATCCCGGCTCAAATATACCGGTCTTGCTCTGAAATCTGTTTTTAACAGACGAAAGCATTCCTCGATTTCCCAACGGTTATGGTTTAGCTTCGTAATGTCAGGGGCGCCATCCTCAAGGTTGGTACAGACTGCATAAAAGCCGTCATAAGCTTCTTCATTGGTAATCACATCCGAATTTATGCGATAGACTTCCTGCGTGGCAATTTCTCCATCCTTAGTCACATTCGTTTTGGTAATGAAACGTTTATAATCATTCTGATGATGTTTTTTCAGCTTTGAAGGTTTTGTTTCAAGCAGCTTGGTAGCGCGTTCAATCTGCCTATTACGAATATGGCGTTGATATTCCTTGTATTTTAGGGAATAGGTAACGATTAACTTCTGTTCCAAACCGTCTTCTTTTATCCAGCGTTCTTTGTAAAAAGTACAGTCCCTATACTTATCCTTGGATTCTTCGGATTGCTCTATTTTGCTGATGTCAAAAGCCCCGGATATCCCGTCCAAATGCCATCCGTCGGTTGCCAATGCCCACTGTTTCAGGTGTTTTTTCAGTTTTTTAATAGATTGGGTAGTAATAAAGGCGCGTTCCCCCAGGTTGTTGAATTTGCGGTTATCAGTAGAAGAAAGGCCAGCATCGGTACACACCACAAACTTGGCAAGTGAGAAGTCCTTCAGTATCTTTTTCTCTAGAGGCTGCAGTGTCAGCTGCTCATTTGTATTTCCGCTATGGATGCTAAAAGCCAGAGGAATGCCGTCGCCATCCATGAACAACCCCATTTCTACGATTGGATTGGGTCTGTTTTCTTTGGAAGGACCATACTGCTTGAATCCTTCTTCCTGTTCAATTTCGAAAAAGTAGTTGGTACAGTCATAGTAAAGTATCTTGTCGTTACGCTTGGAAACAGCACGACTGTTTTGATAGAGCTCAGCCTGAATAAAATCAGATTCTTTGGCAATAATTTCTAAAGCACGATAAATATGCTGCAGTTCAAAATCAGGCTGTTCCAAAAGTGTTTTGGAAAGCTGAAAAGTATTAAGCTTGGAGGAAGGAAAGAGGATTCTGCCGTAAATTAGTTTTGAAAGAACGGAGTCAAGATTGAAAGTAAATTTATGTTTTGCGGAAATATCTTTACAAATCTGATTGAGCTTTAGCTGGTGATAAAGTTGTTGAAGAAAGAGATATCCACCATTGAATGATTGCTGTTCATTCTTGGGAATAAGTTTTGACTGTTCTCGTTTAATGATGACCTGTCGGTTTTCTTCCTGTTCCTTTTTATTAAGTTTATCAATATAGTCTTTGGCCCACACATAAGGATCCTGACCATTAAGTTTTTTGCGAAGCTCGATTTCAGTACCGAGTTTTTCGACAGTGATAGTTTTCTCTTTTTTATCTATGTAAACCGTTTTGGTAACATAGAGAGAAGCAGAGTTTTTTGAACGTGATACTTTTAAACGCATAATTAAGACCTCCATATACTTATATTATAACACATCACGCTATATCACGCAATATAAATAAGCGAAATTTGACAAAAAAATAAGCCTATATCAAGGCTTTCAGAGATTTTTCCATCATGCAACTGTCAAAAACCCGAGGGCACTTGACTCTCAATTATTATTTTAAAATCATCTTTAGCCGGTTACCCGGTACCCGAGAGTCGGCGCTATCACCCAGACGCGCCGATGGACTTTGCCGGATTGGATGAGCTTTCAGTCCTGGCATACGCGTCGTCAAAAGTCGTGCAGTGCAAGGAACGACCGAGGGAGGAGCGCAGATAATACTCGCTGTATATCGAGCACAGCAGCGACCGAGTGACGCCGCAATGGGCGGCTTTTCACGGCGCATCAGCCAATCCGGCAAGTCTCCCCCACCACCTTTTTTTCCCGTACTTCCGGATGACCTCGTTATGCTTGCCCCGGAATAGTCACCAAAAAATGTACAGCGCAAAAAGCTCGTCGAAATAAATCGTTGACTTTGAATGCGGAATTTGTTATAGTAAAAGTAGTTTTTTAGACGAGTGTAGCAACTGAAGTGAAAAACATAGGTGAGCTGAGACGAGACGAGTGATGGCAAGTTGTTATTTAATTATTTGATAAATTCGCCGGGCACTGGTTTGCCCGGTTTTTGTTTTTTTAGTACCTTCCTGGTAGGGTGAGGCCCAAGGTTATCGTCCCCCACCAGCCATCTGCTATTAGCCAATAGCGCGGAAGAAGTGCGATGGAAATAATCGGTTTAACGGTCCCGGTACATTGTGGGAAGCTTGAACACAGTAATGGGCCTTAAACATAGAATAATTGAAGATGGAGGTTTTCAGATGAGTGGAGAGACGAGAGTAGTTGAGCGTCAGGGTTTGCAAGCAGTGGATGTGGCCGTGGTGGCGGTGTTGTTGGCGATGGGGGCGGTATTGCGGATGTTTGTCCCGCCTTTTGCCGGAATTACGCCCAATTTTATTATTGGGATGTATTGTTTGGCGATTTTATTGTTGCGGCCGAATTTGGCGGGGATCGTCGGGATTGGCCTGGTTTCCGCGGCGGTCTGTATGTTTACGACCAAATCGATTATTCCCTTTTTAAATTTCATCAGTGAACCGATTGGAGCGGTGGTAGTGGGTTTATTGGCGTTGCCGCGAGTGGAAACGGGATTATTCAAGTATGTCCGGCCATTTGTGATTACCTTGCTCGGGACGGCGGCGAGCGGTTTTTCGTATGTCGGCGCCATGATTTATTTTTTAACCGCCAGCGGCAAAAATGCCCCGGCTTTTGCGGCGCTTTCCAGTGTCGTGGTTATTACGGCCCTGGCGAACTCCATTTTGGCCAGTATCTTATATTTTCCCTTAAAAGCCGCTTTAGGGCGGAATCGATAGGAGAAGCGTTAAATGCAACCGGTAATTGCGATTGAGAACTTAAGTTTCACTTATCCCGGCGCGGGGCGTCCCGCTTTAAATAGTCTTGATTTGCAGGTGCAGTCAGGTGAATTTGTCGGAATTACCGGGCCGGCCGGCGCGGGAAAATCGACCTTGATTCTGACTCTTAACGGGATTATTCCCCATTTTCAAGCCGGAAAGTACCAAGGCCGGGTATTGCTGGATGGGAAGGATACCTTCAGCACCGGTTGCGCGGCGATTTCCCGTCAGGTCGGCAGTGTGTTTCAAGACCCGGAAGCCCAGATTGTGGCCCCAACCGTCGAGGATGAGCTGGCGTTTGGGTTGGAAAATTTCGGAATGGAGCCGGAGGCGATGGAAGTCCGGATTAGCGAAGCGCTGGATTTAATTGGGATTTCCCAGTTGCGGCAGCGGGCGACCGCCGAATTATCCGGTGGGCAAAAGCAACGGGTCGCCATTGCGGCGGCGGTTGCCTTGCGGCCGCGGATTTTAGTGCTGGATGAGCCGACTTCCGAATTGGACCCGATGGGCACGGCGGAAGTTTTTCGAGTTTTAAAGCAGTTGAATGAGGAGTACCAACTGACGATCATTGTGGTGGAGCAAAAAATTAATATTCTCCTGGAATATATCCGGCGCTTGGTGGTGATGGATGCGGGGCAGGTAGTGGCTGACCGGTCTCCCCGGGCGATTATCGGTCAGCCGGACATTTTAAGCCGGATCGGTCTCAGAGTGCCCCCTGTGAGTGAATTAGCCTATTTATTACAGCAGGAGGGCCTATACCGGGATCGGTTGCCGCTTACCGTGGACGAGGCCTATCTGGGGTTATCCCGGGTTTTGGAGGTTAAACATGATTAAGGTGAACGGGCTGAATTTTAAATATCCGAACGGGGCGACGGTGCTGACCGATTTGAACTTTGAGATCTGTAAAGGCGAGTTTGTGGCGCTTATTGGGCAAAACGGCGCTGGTAAGACTACCCTCTTGAAACAGTTTAACGGACTTTTAAAACCGTCCTCCGGTGAGGTGCTGATTGACCTGGTCAATACCAAAACGGCTACCACCGGCGTCTTGGCTCGGAAAATCGGTTATCTTTTTCAAAATCCCGACCATCAGATTTTTATGCCGACGGTGGCCAAGGAGATTGGTTTTGGACCGGGTAACCTGGGACTTAGTAAAACCGCGGTTGCCGGGCGAGTGGCGGAGGCCGCGGAACAAGTAGGCCTGACGCCTTATTTGCAGGAAAATCCGTTGTTTTTGAGTAAAGGACAGCGCCAAAGAGTGGCCTTCGCTTCATTGTTGTCAATGCGCCCGGAGGTGCTGGTATTGGATGAACCGACAACCGGTCAGGATTATCAAGAGGGCCTCGAAATCATGGAGATGGTTAAGGAGTTGCATCAAGCGGGGCATACCATCATTTTTGTCACCCACGACATGGAGTTGGTAGCGCGGTACGCCAAACGAGTAATTGTCCTGGCTCAGGGGAGAATTTTGGCCGATGATACCTGCCGTAATGTTTTTTATCAACCGGAACTTTTACGGGCGACTAATTTGTATCCGCCGCAAATCGCCCGGCTGGCGCAGCGGTTTGGCATTGCGCCTTCGGAGTGGGGGAAAGCTTTAGCCGTCAAAGAATTGTACGAGCAAGTCCTGCAAAGGATGGGAGGTCATCGTAATGTCGGTTGCCGTTAATTATTTGCAACGCGATACCTGGATACACCGGCTTAATCCGTTGACCAAATTATTTTGGTCGTTATTGATGATGACCTTGAGTTTCCTATTTAAGGACCCTCTTTGGTTGACAGCGCTTTTTGGCTCGATTGTCCTGGTGGCGCAAATGGCCCAAATACTCCGGGAAATGCTGCCGGTCTTTAAAGGATTGCTTATTTTTGCCCTCTTTTTTTTGCTGTTTCAAATTTTTTTGATTCCGGAAGGACGGACGCTCGTCGTCCTGATTCCCGGTCTTAATTGGTTGCGCATTACCGACCAGGGAGTCGGCATTGCGGCGGCGCTGGGGATACGGCTCATGGCGGTGGCCTCCAGTTTTCCGGTCCTGCTGGCAACGACGCAGGTGAAGGATTTGGTGGTGATGTTGGTTGAAAAACTGAAAATTCCTTATACTTATGCCTTTATGTTGATTACGACATTGCGGTTTATTCCTACTTTTATGAATGAGATGGACCAGATTATTCAGGCGCAGTGTTCCCGCGCCCATCGGCTCGATAGTCGCAATTTTGTCACTAGATTTTTGTCCATTTGTCCGCTCGCGATTCCGCTTATGGTGACATCGATCAAAAAAGCGGAACGGTTGGCGATTTCCATGGAGACCCGCGGCTTTGGAGTGGGCAAACGCACTTATTTTCACCGGCGGCAGTTTACCGCCGCCGATATCGGGGCCAACCTGACCCTGGCTTTGATTGGGATCACCGCTTTGATCATGGCATTTAAAGGAATCCTCACTTAAATCGCGAATAGTGAATATTGCGTTTCTTGCGCACAAAAGAGTGGTTAGGGTGAAAATATGTCAGCGCTTACACTCACGGTTTTGTGCTGCAGCGCAGGCGTGAACTTTAGAGTGAGTTAGCCTTATTTGCAGTAGAGGTGATTTTTTTGGCAAAGCAATTGTTGATGGGTAATGAGGCCATTGCCCGCGGGGCGGTGGAGGCCGGCTTAAATGTGGCTGTGGCTTATCCGGGGACTCCTTCTTCGGAAATTATCGGGACGCTGGCGAAATGGGCGGCGGATTTTGCCTATTATGTGGAATGGTCGGTCAATGAAAAAGTGGCGTTGGAAGTCGCCGCCGGGGCGGCTTATGCCGGGGCCAACTGCTTGGTGGCTATGAAACAGGTGGGGCTGAATGTCGCCGGCGATCCTTTGATGTCCCTGGCCTACATCGGGGTGAAAGGGGCTTTGGTGTTGGCGGTGGCCGACGACCCCGGCCCGCATTCTTCCCAAACGGAACAGGATACGCGCACTTACGCGAAGTTTGCCAAGTTGCCGGTCTTTGACCCGGCTTCGCCCGAAGAAGCCCTGGAGATGACCAAGGCCGCTTTGGATTTGTCGCACCGTTATGGGTTACCGGTGTTTTTGCGGCCGACCACCCGGGTTTGTCATGCCACTGCCGGGGTGGAGTTTTCCGAAGTCGTCGGCAACCAACCGGAGGGGTTTGTCAAAGACCCCCGCTGGGTGATTTTTCCCAAATTGGCCAATCTCCGCCACCAGTGGCTGGAGTCCCAACTACGGCAATTGGCGGCGGAGTTAGCCGCGAGCCGGTGGAACCGGATCACTCCCGGCGGTCAAGTGGGGATTGTCGCCGGCGGAATCGCTTACCATTACGCGGTGGAAGCAGCGGAATTGTTGGGCTTCTCCCCGACGGTCCTGAAGATCGGCAACCCGCATCCTTTGCCGGTTTCCCAAATCGAAGCGTTTCTGGCCCAAGTCGACCGGGTGGTGGTGTGCGAAGAACTTGACCCCGTATTGGAAGAAGGCGTTCGTAACTGTGCCGGGAAAATCGGTTTCACCGGTCCGATTGCCGGGAAAATGGACGGCGTCTTGCCATATGCCGGAGAATATAATGTGGATTTGGTGCGACAGGCGTTGCGTCAAGTTCTGGGATTGCCGGCGGATTCGGCCGCGTTGAGTCACGGAGCGTCCCCACCTGAACTACCGGCGCGTCCCCCGGTGTTTTGCGCCGGTTGCCCGCACCGGGCCGCGTTTTATGCGGTCAAAAAGGCCGCTAAAGGCACGAATGCGATTTATACCGGGGATATCGGCTGTTATACCCTGGGTAACGCCGCGCCGCTTCAGATGGTGGACACTTGTCTGTGTATGGGCGCGGGGGTCACCGTGGCGCAAGGCCTGCGCCAGGTTGAACCCGGACGTCCGGTATTCGCGTTTATTGGCGATTCGACTTTTTTCATTCCGGGATTCCCGGCCTGATTAACGCGGTTTATAATCGCCACCGGATTACGTTGGTTTTATTGGATAACCGGACCACCGCCATGACCGGCCACCAGCCCCATCCCGGCATCGGCCGGAATGCTGTGGGCGAAGTGGCGGAAGTCATTGATGCGGTTGCTTTAATCAAAGCTTGCGGTGTCGGGTTGGTCATAGTGGTCGATCCATTGGATTTAACCGCTGCGGAGGCGGCGGTCAAGCAGACGCTGGATTATCCGGGAGTAGCCGCTTTAGTGATGCGGTCTCCCTGTGTGGCGCTTGCGAAAACTTCCCGCCGGTTTACCGTGGATCAGGATCAATGTATTAATTGTCGCCGCTGTATTACCGAGTTAGGGTGTCCGGCCTATTTTGTTTCGGAAAAGCCACAAATCGGCCCGTCTTGTCACGGCTGCGGCTTGTGTGCGCAGCTTTGCCCAGTCGGGGCGATCAAGGAGGCGCAATCGTGATGGGAACGAGTTTGAATATTGTGATTGCCGGGGTAGGCGGCCAGGGGACCGTCCTGGCCTCGCGGGTGTTGGCCCAGGCGGCGTTGAATATCGGATTGGACGCCCGGACCGCGGAGACGATTGGAATGGCGCAGCGTGAAGGGACAGTTCAAAGTCATGTCCGGATCGGCGCCGGCGCTTTCGGCCCCTTGATCGGCCAATCCCAGGCGGATGTCCTGCTTGGTTTTGAGCCGGCGGAGGCGGCGCGGGCCATGGCTTTGCTGCAGCCTTCCGGGCTGGCGTTGGTGAATTGCCGTCCGGTCCAGCCGGTCACGGTAGCTTTGGGGACTGCTGTGTATCATGTGGAGCAGATCGAGGACTACTTGCGACAATTGACGCAGCAACTCCGAATGGTGGATGCATCAGCCGCAGCCGC
>JASFQO010000072.1:0-8206 GCA_050115405.1 Bacillota bacterium | reverse complement strand
ACCGGAAAAAGAAAAAAAGTTCAGCCTTTTATACTTCGTTCAATGGCTCCTCATCTAGGCGTAAGCTATGCCGAATTAATGAAAATAGCCGGATACATTTCTGATGCATCAGCTTTCATCTTTTCTTTTACCGATGAGGAAGATTTGCCGGAATATGTGATCGAAGCTATTGGGTTCATGCGTTTCGCAGCTTCAAATTTAAACGAAAACGAATTCCGAACCATGCTCCAATTGGCCAAAAGTTATTATCAAACCATTATGGAGGCAAAGGCAAAATAAATGTAATATTGCCTTATATTTAATTTCAAGTAACGCTAATATAGAAAAGGCTATCGGAAATCCTCCGGTAGCCTTTTCTTATTAGGGTATCCGGTTCATTATTTAAAGAATTCTTCTCAAACTATTTGATAACTTTCTCAAACTTTATGAGAATCTACAAAAGAATTTAAATTCAATTAACCCCTACTCCACCGTCACGCTCTTCGCCAAATTCCGGGGTTTATCCACATCGCAGCCCCGCGCTTTCGCCGCATAGTAGGCGAATAATTGCAACGGCACTACCGACAGAATCGGGGTTAGCATCGGATGGGTCTCCGGAATATGCAGCACATAATCCACGGATTTGGCGGTTTCGTGGTCGCCGGCCATCGCCAAAGCCACTACGGTCGCCTCCCGTGCCTTAACTTCCTTGATGTTGGAGAGCATCTTCTCATACAAATCTCCCTGAGTAACCAAAGCAAACACCGGCACGCCCTCAATAATCAAGGCCAGCGTCCCATGCTTTAACTCCCCGGCGGCATAGGCTTCCGCATGGATATAGGAAATCTCCTTTAATTTCAAGGCGCCTTCAAGCGAGACCGCATAGTCCAACCCCCGGCCGATAAAGAAAATGTCTTCGCAATTCTTAAAATCTTCGGCAAACTCCTTGATTTTGGTCTCGGTATTTAACACCTTCTCAATCTGCTCTTCCAGATTGTATAAGGCGTCAACTAATTCGAGCCGCGCCGTCTCGGCCATGGTCCCCTTCTCCTGAGCCAGATAGATTGCGAACAGACATAAGGATAACAATTGAGTGGTATACGCTTTAGTCGACGCTACCGCAATCTCCGGTCCGGCCAGCGTTAGAATCAGGTCATCGGCCTCTCGCGCTACCGAACTGCCTACGACGTTGGTAATCGCCAAGACCCGGGAACCAAGCCGTTTGGCCTCTCTGAGACCGGCTAAAGTGTCCGCGGTTTCTCCGGACTGAGAAATAATAATGGTCAGAGAGCCCGGCTCCACCAGCGGTTGCCGGTAACGAAACTCCGAAGCCAACTCAATGTCGACCGGAATCCTGGTGAACTTTTCCAGCAGGTATTTACCGACCAGACCGGCATGATAAGCCGTCCCGCAGGCCACAATATGCATCTTTTGCAGGTTTTGGATAAACTCCGCGGTCAAGTGCGCGCCCGCTAAGACGACTTTCCGAGTCTGCCGGTCAATTTTGCCGGTCAACGTATCATTGATTGCCCGGGGTTGTTCATGAATCTCTTTGAGCATAAAGTCATCAAAGCCACCCTTTTCCGCCGCTGCCACATCCCATTCCACATGAAAAATTTCCTTGGTCACCGGTCGGCCGGCATAGTCGCTTACTTGAATCCCGTCGGCCTTGACCACCGCCATTTCGCCGTCTTCCAAAATATAAATATCCCGCGTATAGGCTAAGACCGCCGGGATGTCGGAGGCGATAAAATTCTCTCCCCGTCCGGCTCCGAGGATCAAGGGGCTCGATTTCCGGGCCACCACTATTCTGTCGGGATGGCTTTCCTCCAGGACTACCATGGCATATGCCCCTTCGAGATTGGTCAAAGCTTTCCGAACGCTACCGGCCAAGTCCCCGTCAAAAAGTTCTTCGATGAGATGGGGGATGACCTCGGTATCGGTCTCGGAATTAAAAATATGCCCTCTTTCTTGCAACCACTCTTTGAGTTCCTGGTAATTCTCAATAATCCCGTTATGGACCACGGCGATTTTTTGGCGGCAGTCCTGATGCGGGTGGGCATTACGGTCCGAAGGCCGACCGTGGGTCGCCCAACGGGTGTGACCGATGCCAACCTTCCCCGGCAAAGGGTTGACGCTAAGCAATTCCCTCACATTGGCCAGTCGTCCCACCGCTTTGGCCGTCTTTAACTTTCCCTGACTGATAATTGACACTCCGGCCGAATCATAGCCACGATACTCCAAACGGCCCAGCCCATCCAATAATACCGGGACCGCTTCATTATTACCGATATATCCAACAATTCCGCACATGCGATAAGTCCTCCTTTAATGAGTCGCAGGCGGAAGACACGAGCGAAAATAGCAACATGTTCCGCCTGTCTTACCTTTTAATTATTTAATTTGACATAACTAATAATCTCACACCCGGCCCTACTGTCCCAGTCATCACTGACGGCTTTGTCAGGCCTTTAACGGTGGTGTCACACCGGGGGTCACCCGCCGATGATCCGAGATCCCCCTCCTCGTCAACTCCACTTACCATGGAGCCCTGGCGCTAGAGTTAATTCGTCAATCGCAATCTTTAGCATCACTTCCTTTCCAAAATATGACAAATTGCGAACGATCCTCTAAAATCGGCATCACCTCCTTTCCATAATGAATTCATTTTATCATAAATCACCCTTAAGGAAACTGGTAATATTTATTAATTTTTATCAGCCCAATTGCTGTACAATAACATCAGCCACTTTGGCTACTATTCCTTCCAATTCGGTTTGATCCGGCCCTTCCGCCATCACCCGCAGCAACGGCTCTGTCCCGGAGGCCCGGACAAACAAACGGCCCCGTCCGGCCAAAAGGGCCTCTTGGTCATTAATCACCGCTTTAATACTTAAGTTATTTCCCCAACCTTCTTTCTTGGCTACCCGGACATTTCGTAACACTTGCGGAAACCGCCGCATTTGTTGCGCCAGTTCCGACAGTTTTGTTCTACTTTTGACCATTACCGCAGCCAGTTGCAACGCTGTCAAAATCCCGTCGCCCGTGCTGTTTTTTTCTAAAAAGATTATATGCCCGGACTGTTCTCCCCCTAAAATCAACCCTTGTTCCCGCATGGCCTCCAATACATACCGGTCCCCGTTGGCTGTGACTACGACTTCGGCGCCGTGATTTCGGAAGGCTTCGCTTAAACCCAGATTACTATAGACAGTCGCCGCAATTTTTCTTTTTTGTAACTTCCCTTCCCGTAATAAATCCAAGCCGCAGATAGTCAAAATCTGGTCGCCATCCACAATTTGCCCGGTCTCATCCACCGCAATCACCCGGTCGGCGTCTCCGTCATGGGCAATGCCGAGGTCGGCGCCGACAGCGGACACCATTGCCTGTAATTGACCCGGGTTAGTGGAACCGCAATTGACATTAATTTGCGACCCGTCATTCACCGCATGCAACTCCACCACCTCTGCGCCCAACCGTTTTAAAAGCTCCGGGGCCAACCAATAGGCGGCGCCATAACCGCAGTCGACCACAATTTTGAAGCCGGTCAAGGTTTGGTCAATCGTCGACTCTAAATATGCGCCATAAAGCTCCAAAGCGTCGGCCTGATCGGCAATCCTCCCCACCGCTATTCCTACCGGGCGGGGCTTTTCGCGCAAACGTCCCTTCATAATTGCTTCCAATGCGTCTTCAGTGGCATCAGGCAACTTATATCCTTTACTATCAAAAAATTTAATGCCATTATCGACGACCGGATTATGGGAAGCGGAAATCATCACCCCGGCGTCCGCCTGTAAAGCCCGGCACAGATAAGCTACTCCCGGAGTCGGCAAAATCCCCAAACGGATCACATCCGCGCCCATTGAGCTTAACCCCGCCGCCAGGGCGGCTTCCAAAAGATCACCGGAGACCCGGGTATCCTTGCCAATCAAAATCCGCGCTTTGCCCCCGCCCGTCTTTTGAAAAAAGATGCCGGCAGCCTGGCCCAGTTGTAATGCTAATTCCGATGTCAACTCCGTATTGGCGACTCCTCTGACCCCATCCGTACCAAATAATCGCGCCACTATTAATTCCTCCTAATAAATGATGCTTAACTTCCATAACGTTCAACCAGCAATTCCGCGGTTTTCAGGCCATCCAAAGCGGAACTGACAATCCCGCCGGCATAACCGGCTCCTTCACCTATCGGATAGATCCCCCCAATTTGCTCAGTTTCCCGATCTTCATTCCGTAATATTTTTACCGGAGCCGATGTCCGGGTTTCCACTCCGGTCAGGACCGCTTCCGGCCAAGCGAAATTTTTAATCCGGCGGCCAAAATACTTGATACTATCGCTAATGGCCGTACAAATCCCCGCCGGTAAAATCTCCCACAAATTAGCCGCGGTTACTCCGGGCCGGTATGAAGGGATTAAGCCCCCAAAAACGGCAGTCGGCTGTTGCGCCAAAAAGTCGGCCACCCGTTGCGCCGGCGCCCGAAAACCACCGCCGCCCGCAGTAAAAGCCCGCTCTTCCAACCGTTCCTGCCACTCCATTCCCGCCAAAGGCGTGGCCGCGCCAAAATCGGCTTGATTAACGGTTGCCACCAAGGCGGCATTAGCCACCCCCGAATCACGCGCCTGATAACTCATGCCGTTAGTGACCACTCCCCCGGCGGCGGAAGCCGCCCCGATCACCATGCCTCCGGGACACATGCAAAAAGAATAAACACCCCGACCGGAACCCGGATGTTGGTAAGTTAAATGATATTCCGCCGCTCCTAACCGGGGGTGCCCCGCCCAGCGCCCGTACTGAGCCCGGTCGATAATTTCCTGGGGATGTTCAATCCGGACCCCGACCGCAAAGGGCTTGGCGGTTAAATGGATACCGCGGTTGAGCAGCATTCGGTATACATCCCGGGCGCTGTTACCCACCGCTAAAAGCAGCAGGTCGACTTCCATCCGGACCCTATTATTAATCGTAATGGTCTGCAAACGGGATTGCTTCAAGGTAAGATCGGTCAAGCAGTGTCGGTAACGGATTTCCCCGCCGCAGTCAATAATCTGTTGAGCTAACTTTTCAACCGCCACGCGCAGTAAATCGGTACCAATATGCGGATATTGCCAATAAAGGATCTCCGGCGGCGCGCCCAAATCGACCAAGGTTTGCAAAATACCCGGAATTAACGGATGCTTCACCCGAGTGGTCAATTTCCCGTCCGAAAAGGTCCCGGCTCCGCCAATGCCGTATTGAATGTTGGAATCAGGGTCCAAGCTTCCTTCCCGCCAAAAAGCGGCTACTTTGGCAATGCGCTCGGTCAGGTAATCGCCGCGTTCCAAAAGCAACGGACGAAATCCGGCCGCCGCCAGTCTTAAACCGGCAAACAACCCCGCCGGGCCGGCTCCCACAATCACCGGTCGCAGCGCCGGTCCGGCGCTTTTTTTAATTACCGCCGGAAACGGCTTCAGTTGATAGACACTGACTTCAGGATGTTGCTCTCTAACTGAGTCCAGCTCGGAGGAGGTCAATTCCACCTCAAAGATTAATGTATAGATAAATACCGGGCTTTTATGCCTCGCGTCCAAAGATTTACGCAAAATCCGCCAATTTTTAATCCCGGTAGCCGGTAATTGCAGCAGGGACGTTACCAAATCAGGGAGCCGCGTTTCGGGGTCATCCGGCCCGGCCCGAAACTGGGTAATTTTTAGCCACATCTTAGATTGCCTCGGTTTTTCCGTCATTTGTCTGAGAAGGCCCGCTTCCGCCAGCCGGTTCTGTTTCCGGGTGTAACAGCTCTTTAAGCTTAAACGCCAGATTTTCTTGGGTATAAGCCGCCAGGGACCCATTATACGCTAATGAAATTTTCCCCGTTTCTTCCGAAATTATGACCACCAAGGCATCGGTTTGGGCCGCCAGACTCAAGCCCGCCCGATGGCGGCTCCCTAACTCCTGGGGTAACTCCAGCTCGTTATCCAGCGGTAAAAAACAACCTGCGGCTTGAATCCGGTTGTCTTTGATCACAATCGCTCCGTCATGCAGCGGTGAACTGGGATAAAACAACTGCTCAATCAGAATTGCCGATAAGACGGCGTCTATCCTGGCGCCGGATTGGTGTACCACCGACAAAAAATTATGCTGTTGCAAAACAATCAAGGCGCCGATCCGTTTTTGCGCCAACGTGGCGGCGGCTGTGACGATAATCTCGATACTTTCCGTCGCAATCACCGGAGGGGCGACAAACCGTTTAATCAGCGGATTATTCTCTCCAAACATTTCAATAACCCGTTTTAACTCGCTTTGAAAAATAATCGGTAACGAAACGACCATGATTAAACTTAAAAGGTTCAACAATTGGATAAATAATACTAAATTTAAGTACCGGCTGAAGGCATAGATCAAAAAAAGCACTACAGCCGCATTCATAAAAGCGATGGCTTTAGTCCCCCGCATCCACCGGAAAACCAGGAGAATAACCCCTACCACCAGCAAAATATCCAATATATTAATCATCCGCATTAGATGCGGAAGTTGCAGAATATCACTCAAAATTTCACCCCGCCGCCTCTTTTTAATTTAATTATAATTATTTATTGTTGCTGTTTGGAATCAAAGTTTTATAAAAAACCCGTAAGTTTACCGCCGGCGTTAATATAACAGTAACTTCCGCGGCTTAAAGTATTATAGGTTTATTTGACATTTTTCTAGAAATTCCTTTGCATTTAAAAACAAAAAACACTAGGAAAAATTACCGCAGATGTCGGAGGCCTCAATTCAAAAACAGCAACCAATAAAATGTTGCTGTTTTTGAAAGAATAATTATAATTTGGAAATAAAAAACCCGGTTTGAGTCCTTCACCGCTCACCCGGGCTATCCATCGGATATTATGATCGCCTCCACAAAAGTCATCAATGCCTCCGAAAATTTCAATTTTCAGTACTGATGCTTAACAGCGCTATTACTAAACAATGATGCAAATTTATTTGGTAACGTTTTAATAATATCAAATCAACAATTTTTCGTCCAAGAAAAAAACTCCATTTTTACAAATTCTCCTCATCCGCCCGTGACTACCCTGAAAGCTACTTCTTTACCCAGATTCTCGAGCAATGTTTTCATTAATTTGCTGGTGAAAATTAATTATCATGTCGTCTATATAACGAGGCCACCCGCCTGCGCTGAAATGGTGGACTTGCCGGATTGGCTGATGCGCCGTGAAAAACCGCACATTGCTGCGTCACTCGGTCGCTGCGGTGCTCGATATACAGCGAGTATTATCTGCGCTCCTCCCTCGGTCGTTCCTTGCACTACACGACTTTTGACGACGCGAATGCCAGGACTGAAAGCTCAGCCAATCCGGCAAAATCCATCGGCGCGTTTGGTATATCGATTCCTAAATTATTTAGGAAAATCGCTTTACTGGGTGATAGCGCCGACTCCCGGGTACCGGGAAACCGGCTAAAGATGATTTTAAAATAATAAATGAAAGCCAGGCGCCTAATTTTCACCGTTCGCTTCGTATTGATAGATTTCTTCCTTCAGGATTCCGAGGTAAGGCAAATTGCGATACTGCTCCGCATAATCCAACCCATAACCGACCACAAAGGCGTTCGGGATCGTAAAGCCGTTGTAGTCCGCTTTTATTTCCACCTTACGCCGGCTGGGTTTATCCAACAAAGTGCAGATTTTCAGGCTGCGGGGTTGCCGGCTGTGGAGATTGTCCCGCAAATATTGCAGCGTCAATCCGGTGTCGATAATATCTTCCACGATCAAGACGTCTCTGCCTTCGATACTTAGTTCAATATCCTTTAAAATCCGGACGGTCCCGGTGGACTTGGTCGAAGCCCCGTAACTGGAGACCGCCATCAGGTCATACGCCAACGGCAGATCAATCGCCCGCATCAAGTCGGCAATGAAAGGAATCGCCCCCTTTAAAATCCCAATCAGGACTAAATCCCGCCCCTGATAATCGGCAGTAATCATGGCCCCCATTTCCCGCGCTTTCTGTTGCAACTGCTCCGCACTAAATAAAATTTTCCGTAGATCCTTATGCATTCCTAGCTACTCCCTTGCTATTGTTGTGTTTTTCTTCAGCATAACGTAATTTTGACCGGCGGTCAAGAAAATAAAAAATAAAAAAAACGGGGGTCTCCCCCCGCCTCAGACAATGATTATTAATTAGAATTCATAACGAAGCCGGAACATGTCTTTAGTTAAATCATCACCTTTTATATAGTGATAATACTCTAAACCG
>JASFQO010000071.1:0-8210 GCA_050115405.1 Bacillota bacterium | reverse complement strand
GGGTATAACAAAGTTTTTGACGACTGGATGATGGATACCAAGGCCAAAAGAGGCGAGTTCTATGGCTACTGGGGCTGGGGCGATGACTGGGGTTATACGCACGGCCAATTTCTGGCGGAGAAGAATTTCCTCAATCCGGTTGCCTCGGAAATAGCGGCGCTGGACGAATATTTGGAAATCGCTATTTGGAAGACTCTCATGTCCGGGCACCACGAAGATTATTTAATCCACGATTTTTATAAGGAAGAGCCGAATGATACCCCTACTTACCGGGGCTATGCTTATCCACATATTTATAATACCTTCTTCAGCATGTATAAGATCGCCAAACTGTATCCAGGGATCACTACTTTTAAAAATGAGCGGACCACGTATCTGCTGCGGGCTTATCATATTTTTAAAGCGTTATATGACGGAGCCGGCGTCTGCTATAACTGGAGCACCGGGTTGATGGGCGAGTCAACTACCCCGGAAATCATTCAGGCATTAAAAGATGAGGGGTATACCAATCAAGCTGCGGATATTACCAATAAGATGAAGACGAAATATAATAATTTTAAGAATACCACCTATCCGTACGGCTCGGAGTACAGCTATGATAATACGGGTGAAGAGGCGGTTTATATGTTGGCTAAAATGTATGGCAACACCACGATGATGAGTAAGATTAATCAGAAGACACGAGCCTGTCGCGGTACCCAGCCGGTCTGGTATTATTATGCCGACCCGGTAACGATCTGCGGTGAAAACTGGTGGAATTTTCAATATACCACCTCGTTGGCGGGCTATTGTATGGATGACTGGATGCGCTATTATTCAACTACTCCCGAAGAGGACGCCCGTCTGGCTTATGCGGCCAAAATTGCCAATATCAGTTGTATTAACTCCGGGCAGATTGATGCGGATAGCGCCAATATCGGCGCGGTTTCCTGGACTTATCAGGCGGAAAAGGGCAACCTGGGAGGTCAGGGCGTAGGTGGCGGCAAGCTGCATAACGGCTGGCGCCAAATGTCGGGCGAAGCGGATTTGGGGCTGTTTGGGGCAATTAGAATTCTCAGCGCGGATGTGGCGGACGACCCGATCTTCGGTTTGTATGGCTATGGCTGCGCGGTTACGGTGAATGGTTCCAATTATCAGATTACTCCCAAAGACGGTATTTGCAAACGGCTGAATCTTTTAACCCAAAAGTTCTATCTGGAACTGGACCGCGACCGTTATACCTCAGCTACCATAAGTACGAACAAGAATTACGTGCAACTGACTTTGGAAAACCAATATGTAAAGGCGGCGCATACAACCAAAATCAGTTTAACCGGTCTTGCCGCCGGGACTTACAACGTGTTTATTAATGATAGTAAAGTGGGGACGGCGACCGCTACAAATGGGCAAAAGACAGTGGTTGGTCTGAGTATCGGCACTGCCGCAACTTATGATGTCAAAATAACCGCCGGTAGTGGAAATACCACGATGAATACCGCGCCAACCGTTGACGCCGGCGCCGATAAAACGGTGTCCCTGCCTTCAAGTATCACCTTGAGCGGCACTGTTGGCGATGATGATCTACCGGCCGGGGCAACTGTAAACACTGCCTGGAGCCTGCAAAGCGGGCCGGGCTCGGCCGTGATTGCCGATGTCAATGCGTTAAGGACCACGGTTACGGTGGACATTGCCGGGACGTATGTGTTTAAGCTGACTGCCAGTGACGGCGAATTGTCAGCTGCGGATACCGTTTCGGTGGCTGTGAAAACGGCTTCAACCCCGGACGACAGTTCGACAGCGGGTTGTTCGATTAAGTATACGACCTATGATTGGGGCAGCGGGGCGACGGTTTGTGTCACCATTAAAAATAACAATACCACTGCCATTGAAGACTGGAAGCTTACGTGGAATTTTTCCGATAATCAGAAAATTACCACTCTCTGGTGCGGCGGTTATACGCAAAGCGGGACCGCTGTAACCGTAGAGCACACCAGATACAATGGGACGATCGCCGCTAACGGCGGCACGGTCAGTTTTGGCTTTAACCTGACTTATAGCGGGAGCAATGCTAAACCAACCAATTTTAGTTTAACCGCAGCCAATGGCGGCGGGACGGGCGCCACCAATACCGCCCCCACAGTCGAAGCGGGGGCCGCGGCTTCTTTTATCCTGCCCGCCAAGGTGACCTTAAGCGGGACGGCCAGTGACGATGGGCTGCCCAGCGGTTCAACCCTTACTACTACCTGGAGCTTAAAAAGCGGTCCCGATACGGTAACATTCACCGATGCCCATGCTCTAAGCACTACCGCGACCGTCACTACCGCCGGGACGTATGTTTTTTTGCTGACCGCCACGGACGGGGCGTTAGCGGCCTCTGATACCGTTACCATAACTGTGAATGCCGCCGCCAGTGAATCCACCAATCCCAATTCACCGGTGGTTACCGCCCCGCCCGCCGGGGAATTTGATTCGTTTTATAAAAAATGCGTCTATAGTTATAACATTCCGATCCTGGCTTCCAACAATGTGAGCGACGCGGCGCTCATCAAAGCTTATTGGATTTTGGACGCCATGCTGAAGAAGATGTATGTCGACCGGCAGGATATTTATCAGCAATTAATAAAAAGCGGGGTCTCCGTGGATATTTTAGGCTTGAACGAATATAATTATCAACTGCCTTCCTGGGGTTCTTACTATGACCGGACCCTGCGGCGGGCGGGCGGCAGCCGCACTGCCACTACGCTGGAAGAAGAATTGATAGTCGCTTCCAACAATACCTATCTGCAATCATTCTGCGTCCTGGTCCATGAATTTACCCACACTATTTTAATGATGGGGATTGGCGACGATAATGTGCGGGGGGTGGATAGCGCATTATTTAAAAAGATTAAAACCTGTTATAATAATGCGGTCGCCAATAATTTATATACCGAGTCGTCATATGACCGGACTAACGTGCATGAATATTTTGCAGGGCAGGTCCCTCGCTGGTTTAATAGTAATCCGACCAATTTGAACGTGCCCAATGCGTCCCAACTGACCGACCGGCAGCAACTGGAGATATATGACCCTGATATTTATGCAATTATCACCGGTCTCTTTGGCGATTATAAGTTGCCGGAACCATTTAATTGAGTTAGTTGTTGAGTCAGGGGCGGTGAGTCGGGGGACGGTTCCTTGACTCATTTTTTTTGTTAGGGCGCAGGCCTTGGCTCTGTATTATCTATAATAAGCTCATGCAACAGACCTTGAGCATGAAATTTTAAAGCCAGTGCTATCAGAAAATTTAGTTTCGGGGAACAAATTATATTTCGCATTACTTTGAGATAAAATTTTGCGATAATATTTTTATTTTGACTAGTAAATTCTGACTTCTGTATTTTATTCCATAAATTTTAATGTCCTAAATAGTTACGGATTTTTTTATGCTTCAAGTCTGCTCATGCAAAACTCCAGTTGACAATCGGCGGATTTTGCTATAATATAAATGCGACTAAGTTGCATTAGATTGATTACACTTATAGTTTGTATCCTATCTTTATTTTATCTGCCGGCTTGCGGCAAAGTTGGATGTCTGACTAATGTGACGCTGTACACAAATCTAAATCTAAATATAAAAGTTAAGAGGGAGGCTTTAAGAAAGGATGTATCAAGACAAACAGTTGGTATGTAAGGAATGTGGTAAAGAGTTTACGTTTACAGCCGGGGAGCAGGAGTTTTTTGCCTCGAAAGGTTTTACCAACGAACCGGGTCGTTGCCCGGAATGTCGCGCTGCCCGCAAACAGCAAAATGGCGCTCGTCCGGGAGAACGCCAAATGTATCCGGTAATCTGCGCTAATTGTGGTAAAGAGGCCATGGTCCCTTTTAAGCCCAGCGGGGATAAACCGGTATATTGCCGGGAGTGCTTTCAAGCCATGCGTAACCGAGAGTAAGTAACGGCGGACTAGTATATCGTCACTTATTAAAAGAGGTAATTAGATACGCTGTTTAGGAATTACTTTACGAGAGTGCAGGTTAAGCATTTAACGCTTTAGATAGGTAAATGCTTATTTTTTTTTTTAAAAATAACCAAAAATCAGAGAAGTTGCGGCAGATTCTAAGCAAACAGATCCGCAGAATCTGTTGCTTAGCCGTTTGGATTGTTTTATAATGTAATGAGGTGTTTTGTAATTTTTTGCAGTATGGTTTGATTTGGGAATGAAAGACATTCTGTTGTTTGGTAGAATGGGAGGAAAGTGAAAATGCCGATCACGGAAATATTAGCGCGCAATGCCGCGCTCTATGGACAAGAAATCTGTCTGACTGAGATTAATCTGGATCTCCAGGAGAGTCACAATGTCATTTGGCGGGAGTATGAGCTGATTGAAAATAATCCGGCGGGTGAATACAGGCGGGAAATGACCTGGCGGGTCTTTGAAGAGAAAGCCAATCGTTTGGCCAATTTATTACTGAAACGGGGCGTCAAAAAAGGGGACAAGGTTGCGATTCTGTTGATGAATTGCCTGGAGTGGCTGCCGATTTACTTTGGGATCTTAAAGGCCGGCGCGGTTGCGGTACCCTTAAACTTTCGGTACACTGCCGAGGAGATCAAATATTGTTTGGGTTTATCCGATACCATTGCCTTGATTTTCGGTCCGGGATTTATCGGCCGGGTGGAGACTATTTATGACCAGATACCGGAGGTGAAGACGCTCTTTTTTGCCGGGGAAAACCGGCCGACTTTTGCGGAAAGCTATGACCGTTTGACCGCCAATTGTTCTTCGGAAGCGCCGCCGCTGCAGCTTACCGACGAAGATAACGCGGCGATCTATTTCTCCTCCGGGACTACGGGCTTTCCCAAAGCAATTTTACATACGCATCGCAGTTTGATGTCGGCTTGTCTGACTGAGCAAAAACATCACGGGCAAACTCGTGAAGATAATTTTTTATGCATTCCGCCTCTTTACCATACCGGCGCCAAGATGCATTGGTTCGGAAGTCTGTTGGCGGGGAGCAAAGCCGTATTGTTACGCGGGATTAAGCCGGAGTGGATTTTAAAAACAGTCTCGGAGGAGAAAATCACCATTGTCTGGCTGTTGGTCCCGTGGGCGCAGGACATTCTGGACGCTATCGAAAGCGGCGCGGTGAAATTGGAAGACTATGACCTTTCCGGGTGGCGCCTGATGCATATCGGCGCGCAACCGGTCCCGCCCAGTTTGATTCATCGCTGGCTAAAATATTTCCCCAACCATCGCTATGATACGAATTACGGCCTTTCGGAATCGATTGGTCCCGGATGCGTCCATTTAGGGACCCGGAATATTCATAAAGTCGGCGCGATCGGGATCCCGGGTTATCATTGGGAAGCCAAGATTACCGACGAAAATGGCGCCACGGTAACCCCGGGCCAGGTTGGGGAGTTGGCTGTCAAGGGACCGGGAGTGATGAAATGTTACTATAACGACCCGGAAGCGACGGCGGCGGTGCTTAAGGATGGCTGGTTGTTTACCGGCGATATGGCCCGAATGGATGAAGACGGTTTCATTTATTTGGTGGACCGCAAAAAGGATGTGATTATCACCGGAGGCGAAAATATCTATCCGGTGCAAATTGAAGATTTTCTCCGGGCGTATGCCGCGATTAAGGATGTGGCGGTCATCGGATTGCCTGATAAACGGGTTGGTGAAATAGCGGCGGCCATCATTGAACTGAAATCGGGATATCAGTGTTCCACGGCTGAAATAGAGGCCTTCTGCGCTTCACTGCCGCGTTACAAACGGCCCCGCCAAATTATCTTCGACCAGGTGCCGCGCAATCCCACCGGCAAGATTGAAAAACCGCGTTTGCGGGAGAAATATGGCGCTGCCAGTTTGGTGGCGGCCGAGACGACGCGCTGAAAAGATCGAATTTTTGAAGTTTCAGATGAATAAAGGTAAGCCAAGAAAGCGGTGCGGTCGCCGCTTTTTTGCTTTTAGTCGTTTTTAAAGCTTATTTTGGAAACCATCCCCTTTGTCCCCCGAATTTTATTAGAATTTACGGGAATACTCCCATTGATAAAGGTTAGTGGGGGACCGGATGAAACACAAATTTATTAGGGTTATCATTGCCGGAATAGTCGCCGGGTTTATCAAAGATATTTTCAATGCGATCCTGCATTATTATCCGCGTTTGGTAAAGATCGCTTTATGGGACTACGCCGGCGCGGTTGCGCTGGGGAGGTTGCCGCGGGGGTTTTGCGAACATACCTATGCTATTTTTCTGGAATTGCTCTTCGGGATTTTTCTCGGGTTAATCTACATTAATATTCCCTTTTTATGCCAAAATGAACATTTTAAACTGCGGGGCGTTTTGTTTGGGGCGTTTGTCTGGTTTATCATCCGTACGGCGGTACTGGTGTTTCAGATCCCGGTTTTGTTAAATGAGGATCTCGGGACCTCAATCGTTAATTTGGCGGCGTCGATGATTTTTGGCTGCGCCTTTGTCTGTATGGCCGGTTTTTGGAACGCCGGGCCTGATTAAACAAATAAAAAATAAGCAAAAATGAATTACGGACCCGGGGTGGAGAACTCCGGGTTCTGCTTTATTTCGTTTTTTTCCAAGAGTTTAAGTTTTATCCAGCAAAGGAAATTACAACTTAATGCCGAAGAATATACGAGCAAGGATCATTGACACCGGAGGACGACAATCAAAGTATGGCACATCAATCCAATACACTGGCGAAATTAACAACGGAGGGGCGCAATCCCGCCAGTATGGCCCTGGATACCCTGACGACCGTTGCGATTATCGAATTGATCAATTCCGCAGACCGGACGGTGGCCGATTGTGTGGCCCGAGCAATTCCCCAGATCGCCCAAGCGGTCGACCTGATTGTGGCCGCATTTGAAAACGGCGGCCGGTTGTTTTATGTCGGCGCCGGGACCAGCGGTCGACTGGGGGTGCTTGACGCATCCGAAGCGCCGCCGACTTTCGGGGTGGATTCCGAGCTGATTCAGGCGGTGATCGCCGGAGGCCGGGAAGCGGTCTTTCAGGCGGCGGAGAATTGCGAGGACCGTCCGGAACAAGGCGCGGCGGATCTGGAAAACCGTCAAGTCAATTGTCATGATGTCGTCGTGGGGATTGCCGCCAGCGGTCGGACGCCTTATGTTTGCGGAGCTTTGCAATTAGCGCGCCGTAATGGAGCTAAAACGATCGCATTGGTCTGTAACCGTGATGCGGAGCTGACCCAATGGTCCGATCTAAGTATTACAGTAGTTGTCGGTCCGGAGGTCCTCTCGGGGTCAACCCGGATGAAAGCCGGGACCGCGCAGAAGATGGTCCTGAATATGTTAAGCACCGCCGCCATGGTCCGGATGGGTAAGGTCTACCAGAATCTGATGGTCGACTTGCGTCCCACCAATCGGAAACTGGTGGAAAGGGCGATTAATATCATCACCGCCGTCACCGGCGCGGACCGGACGGCCGCCCGGGAATTGTTGCAAAAATCCGGTTATAACGTGAAGACCGCCATTGTCATGGCTGAAGGGAAACTCTCCCAAGGCGAAGCGACGGCGCTTTTGGATTCATGCCGGGGCCGGGTGCGAGAGGCGATTAGCGCGGCACGGAAATTCAGGGACGGTTCTTGAATTGAATCCTGAATAAAAACGGGATTAAAGCATAACTGACATATGATCAAACGTGAACATCTGGCTGGAATCGCGGATCTCTCGAGCGACGACTAACGAGACTGAATGGCTTCACGACAAGTCATTCAAGCCGAGCGACGAACGACGAGTAACGAGATCAGACTGAGAGTTAACGGGTGACGCGATCTAAATGGCTTTATTCAAAGCATTCAAACCGAACGACGAGCGACGAGAAACGAGAATGACAAAGCATTCAAGCCGAACGACGAACGGCGAGTAACGAAGGAGGGAAAAAGATGAAATACAGGTCTATTTTAATAATGGTTTTGCTGGGAATGGTAGCATTCGGCGCTATTGGCCGGGCTGCCGATCGGAAATTGGAAGTGTGGATTATGCAGACCGGAAATCCGGACGGAGCCAAGGCGGTCCTGGACCGGGTGAATAATCAATTCGGCAAGGCGCATCCGGGCGTAACGGTCAATGTCTCCTGGATTCCCTGGGCCGGCGCCCAACAGAAGTTTTTAACCGCAATTATCGGCGGGATGGCGCCGGACATCGCCGAGGTCGGGACGACCTGGAACCCGGACTTCTCGGCGATGGAGGCTTTGGTAAATATCCAGCCTTATG
>JASFQO010000070.1:0-8222 GCA_050115405.1 Bacillota bacterium | reverse complement strand
GTGTCCGGATATTGCGCCAGGAAATTGACCGCTTGGGTTTTGCGAAGAATTTTGTAATCTTTGATTCCCAGGACCAACTCAGTATCATTAAAAATATCATTAAAGAAATAAATTTAAGTGATAACAGTTTTCAACCGCGGTCCGTGTTGGGCGCAATTTCAACCGCAAAGAACAAATTAATGGACGCTTTGGAATATTCGCGGCAGGCGGCGGATTATTGGACCGATATTGTGTCCAAAATTTTTCAGCGTTATCAGGCCAAATTACAGGCCAATAACGGATTGGATTTTGATGATTTGATCATGATGACTGTCCGGCTGTTTCGCGAAGCGCCGGAGGTTTTGTTGAAGTATCAGGAGAAATTTCGCTATATCATGATTGACGAATATCAAGATACCAATCATGCCCAGTACATATTGGTCAATTTACTGGCAGGCCGTTATCGCAATCTGTGTGTGGTCGGCGATGACGACCAGTCGATTTACAGTTTCCGGGCGGCCGACATTCGCAACATCCTGGAATTTGAACGGGATTTTCCCGAAGTGAAAATAATTAAACTGGAACAAAATTACCGTTCTACCAAAAATATTTTACAGGTTGCCAATGAAGTTATTAAAAACAACCGGAGCCGACGCCCCAAACGGTTATGGACCGAAAATCAGACAGGGGAATTGGTCCGGCTGTACCGGGCGGCGGACGATCGGGAAGAAGCCGGCTTTGTCGTCGGGGAGATTATGCGTCTGGTACGGGAACAGGGATACCGTTATCAGGATTTTGCCCTGCTTTACCGGACCAACGCCCAATCGCGCAGCTTTGAAGATGTGTTGGTGCAACAAGGGCTCCCTTACCGAGTGATTGGCGGGTTGCGCTTTTATGAACGCAAGGAAATCAAGGATATTCTGGCTTATTTGCGGTTTGTCTACAACCCCGCGGATCGCGTCAGCCTGGCGCGGATTATCAATGTCCCGAAACGGGGAATCGGCGCGGCCACCTGGGAACGGTTCACTTATTTTTTGGAAGATCACGGTTTTTCGGTATTGGAAGGGCTGGAACGCCTGGCGGAGATTCCGTCCTTAACGACCAGGGCGCTTAAACCGTTAGCAGCCTTTGATCAGCTCGTGCAGGGATGGTTGGCATTAAAGACCACCGCCTCCATCCGTGAGTTAACCCAGGCTATTTTGGAGCAAAGCGGGTATCTGCGCGAGTTGCAGGTGGAGAACACCCTGGAAGCCCAAAGCCGGTTGGAAAATTTGGAGGAGTTTTTAAATCTGGTCGCCGAATTTGAAATTAACAGTGAAGATCAAAGCTTGGCGGCATTTTTGGAAACTGTGGCTTTGGTAGCGGATATCGATAATTATGAAACCGAAGCCGACGCGATCGTTCTGATGACCTTGCATTCGGCTAAAGGCCTGGAATTTCCGGTGGTCTTTTTAGTCGGTCTGGAAGAGGGGATTTTCCCGCATAGTCGGTCTTTGCTGGAAAGCCGCGAATTGGAGGAGGAACGCCGGCTGTGTTATGTCGGGGTTACCCGGGCTAAGCGGCAATTGTATCTCACCCATGCCAGAATACGGTTAATGTACGGCAATTATCAGGAAGCGATCCCTTCCCGTTTTTTGCTGGAGATTCCGAAAACGGCGGTCCTGAATTTAAACGCGCGCTCGAAACGGGCCGCTGCGAAACGGAGAACCGGCGGCAACGCCGGGATGTCCGCCGGTAGTCCGGAACCGGGGGCGCCGACGGCGGAAGAGCCTCAGGGCGCCGTCAATCACCAAACGTCACTAACCGCCCGGCTGGAAAAGGTGTTCCCCGGCTGCAAAGTCCGGCATGTCAAATGGGGAATCGGGACAGTGATTGCCAAAGAAGGCAATGGGGACAGCGCTCAGGTTAAAGTGGCCTTTCCGGGTTTGGGAGTTAAAACCTTAATGCTGGCCTATGCCAATTTGGAAGTGTTGTCTTAAGGAACGCCAGTATGTCACAGGAGGGACTGTAGTGTTGCCGATTCGTTATCTAATGGTTTTGGTTTTTTTAATGTTTTTACCGTTTGGTATCCGAACGGCTTACGCGGAGTCGGAGTTTGGACCGGAAGTCCGCCTGTCGTTCCAAGGCAACCCAGTGAATCCTGAAGTGAAAATACTCACCAAAGATACCCGTCAATATATTAATCTCCTTTTTTTGCTCCAATATCTCCGGGTGACGGCGGACTGGCAACCGGATACCGGATTGATCCGGTTGCAATTTGGAAAATGTATTTACAATATGACGGAAGACAAAATAGAATATCAAGTTGACGGCGTTGCCCAACAATTAACGGCCGCTCCTTTTGAAGCCGAAACGCAACTGTGGCTTCCGTTTGATTTCCTGGCGGACCTGGGAGTGGTCGCGCAGCCGCAGAGCGACGGGACGCTTGCTTTGGATTGGGCGCAGGACTGGCTATTGGCGATCGAAAAGACTATTTATCAAAACCGGCCGGCCTTGCGGTTGACCGGTTCCAAACCATTGATGGCGAAAAGTTTTTTATTAAAGGAACCGGACCGTTTGGTGGTCGACTTGACCGGAGTTAAAGCTCATCCGGCCTTAAATACGGCCTATGAAGCCGATGTCCTGATCAAACAGATTCGGACCGGTCAATTTAACGCCGTTACCTTGCGGTTGGTCGTGGAATTGACTCAGGCGCGCGGTTGCCAAATTATTGTCGATCCTAATGATAGTAATCAATTAATTGTGGCCTTTAATTATTTGGTCCAAAAGTTTAATTTTATTCCGCAAGATGATGGGGGACGCTTTCAAATTACCACCGAATATCCGGCGGTCTATACCGTCCAAAAATTAAGTAATCCTCCTCGGGCGGTTATTGATTTTGCCGGGGCTACCCTGGCTAGTCCGGTGGCGCCGCAGCTCCAAACCAATCAGTGTTTTCAGCGCGCCCGCGTCAGTCAATTTGATCCCCATACGGTACGGGTAGTTTTGGATTTAACCAAGGCCGAAAGCAAGTATCAGATCCTCACTTCGCGTACCAATCCGGGATTGGTTGAAGCACGGACAGTCCAAAAGGTGCAAGCGCTGCAATGGAAGACGCCGACTTCCGGCGGCGAACGCTTGATCATTAACTGCAGCGGCGAAATCACCGGGATGTATCGTAAGCTGAAAAATCCAACCAAGGTGCAAATTGATCTGTCTTTTTTTCAATTTGCCACCGATTTGCGTGCTCCGGCGCCGCCCAATTCGGAATTGATTAAGGGAATTAAGATGGTCCCACTCGACCCGACTACCGTCCGGGTTGAAGTGGAATTGAACTATGTGTCCGGTTATGAATTGCAATTTTCCGATGATTGCCGGCAATTGGCGTTGGTTTTAAAAGAATCGCCGGTGATCGGCAAGACCTTGATGCTTGATCCCGGGCACGGCGGAATAGATCAGGGCGCCCACGGTAATCAGGGTGTTCTGGAGAAAGATGTCAATCTGGAAGTAACGATGCGATTGCAGGAGCTGTTGGCCGAGGCCGGCGCCCAAGTGGTTTTAACCCGCAATGACGACTACTTTATCGGTTTATATGAACGGAGTTTTCTTGCCAACCAGATGCAAGCCGATTTATTTGTGAGCATTCATACTAATTTTCATCCCAACCCAAACGTGCGGGGCATTGAAGTCTTTCATTACGCCGGGAGGACCGAATCCGCTTTGCTGGCGGAATATGTCGCCAGGGAACTGGCGGCCGCGACCAAATTTACTTCCTTGGGGGTTAAAAATAATGATTTTGTCGTGATCCGCGAAGGAGTGATGCCCAGTATTCTGGTGGAGATGGGTTTTCTATCCAATGCGGCGGAGGAAGCGATTATCAATACCTCCGAGTTTAAAGCAGAAGCTGCTTTAGGTATTTATCAAGGGATTATTGCTTATTATAATGCCAATAATTAATCAGCAAAATCCCAAAGGAGCGGATTTGGATGGAAAGTCTGGAAAGAATTTTGATCGAACTCTCCAATGCTTTTGGACCATCCGGTTTTGAGTGGGAGGTCCGTACAGTATTTGAAAAGGCCGTTGCGGCCTGCACTGAACTTGCTTATGATAATTTAGGCGGTATTATTGCGCGGCGCCGCGGCACCTCCAATGGGCCGCAAGTCATGTTGGCGGCGCATCTTGATGAAGTTGGGCTCATGGTCCGGGGCGTATTGCCTAATGGCTACCTGAAAGCAGTCCCGCTTGGCGGCTGGTGGACCCCGGCGTTAGTCGCTCAGGCGGTGGTAATTCGTTCCCGCCTGGGCGACCATCGTGGAGTGATTGGGGCCAAACCGCCCCATTATCTGAAAGAAGAGGAACAGAAACGCCAGTTAAGCCTGGCCGAACTTTATATTGATGTCGGAGCGCAAAATGAGCGGGAAGTTACGGAAATGGGGATTGCCGCGGGTGATCCGGTAGCCCCGGATGTTAAGGTTCGGCCGCTTTCCCCACAACAGCTCTTGATGGGGAAGGCTTTTGATAATCGCGCCGGTTGCGCGGTACTTGTCCAAGTTTTACGGGAATTAACCGCCCAGTCTCATCCCAATCAGGTTATTGGCGTCGGTACCGTCCAGGAAGAAGTGGGAATGAGGGGGGCGCGCGCAATAGCGGCGCAGTTGCAACCGGACCTTTGTCTGGTGCTGGAAGGCGCCCCGGCGGATGATTTCCCCGATGCCGGGCCGATTGTCCAGGGCCGTTTGGGAGGCGGGCCCCAGTTACGTTATTATGACCCTTCCATGATCGCCAACCGCCATTTACTGGATTTGGCCGTCCAGGAGGCTCAAAACCGGCAATTGCCCTATCAATTGGCGGTTCGTGAAGGCGGCGGAACTGATGGCGGCGCCATTCAGGTCCAGGCGCCTGGTGGCGTCCCGACGCTCGTCATCGGAGTACCGGTCCGTTATGCCCACAGTCACCACGGTATTGTCCGGTTGACTGATTTGGAGGCTACCGTCACTTTAGTCCAAGCCTTGCTGGAACGGCTCGACGCGAGCACGGTACGGCGGATCAAACAGTATCCGTGGGGATTATAAATCGAAATTTTTACGAAAAAATGCTGGACGAATGGATAATTATCGGTATATAATTGATAATTATAATGTCAGTTGCAAACGCTTGACAGGAATCCGATTGTTGGGGGAGATGGTAAGATGCCGGCGCGACATATGCTTAATTTTAAAGATTGGTCGGGAGCCGAGTTAACGGAGCTTTTAAATTTAGCCGTAAAAGTAAAACAAAATCAGGCGTCATATTGGGATACTTTACACCGTTTAACCCTGGGAATGATTTTTCAAAAAACATCCACCCGGACCCGAGTTTCATTTGAAACCGCCATGACCCAATTGGGTGGTCATGCGATTAACCTTGATTGGCGCAGTACCAATCTGGTTTTAGCGGATTTAAAAGACGAAATTCGTTATATTTCCCGGAATGTCAATGTGATTATGGCCCGGGTACTCACCTTTGAACAAGTTGCGGAAATGGCGGCCTATTCCCGGGTACCGGTGATTAACGGTTGTGACAACCGTTATCATCCCACGCAGGCGTTGGCTGATTATCTGACCCTTTTCGAACATTTTGGCCATTTGGAAGGCCTGAATCTGGTCTATGTCGGCATTCATAATAATACTGCCAACTCTCTGATCGAAGCCGGCCTTAAATTGGGAGTCAAAGTGACTATGGTGACGCCGATTATCAATGATGCCAGTTGGGATAGTGACTTGATTGCCGGCGCGACGCAAACCGGCTTATTTGACACGACGCTTGATTTAAAAGCGGCGGTGACCCGGGCGGATGCCGTCTATACCGACGCCTGGGTGGATATGGAGTTTTTTACCGATCCCAAGTTTGAAGAGGAAAAACAGCGCCGGACCGCAATTATGTCTCCGTATCAAATAAATGAGCAACTGCTCCAAAACAGTAAAGCACTGGTTATGCACGATATGCCGATTCATACCGGTTATGAGATTGATCGTTGGGCGATTGAACAACCGAATTCGATCATTTTTGATCAGGCGGAAAACCGGTTGCATGCCGAAAAAGCAGTATTGCTTCGTTTGTTGGAGAAAGCCTAATCGGACCGTTTTTTAGTTTAAAGAAACTCCGCCGAGCTAATCCAAAGCTAGCGGAGTTTTTATATGTTAATATCAATTTAACCCGTGGCTTTTATTGATTTGAGGCAGGGAACCCGGCGGCAATTCACGAATTTATGCAATGGTTACTAATAGAGTAGGATGAGGTTATTCAAAAATGCGCGAAATTAAAGCGGAATTAATCAGTGAATTGGTGGCCCGATTATGTCAGGAAGCTAATTATAATTTAGGCGCCGATCTGGTGACTTCGTTGCGCCGGGCGGTGGAACGTGAAGAGTCGCCGGTGGGCAGGAAGTGTCTGCAGGACCTCATTCAAAATGCCCGGATTGCCCGGACCGAACGGATTCCCATTTGTCAGGATACCGGAATGGCAGTAGTCTTTGTCGACTACGGACAGGAAGTTTGCATTACGGGAGGCGATTTTGCCGCAGCGGTCAATTCCGGGGTGCGTACCGGTTACGAGCGCGGCTACTTGCGCAAATCGGTAGTCGCAGACCCGTTAAACCGGGTGAATACTAAAGATAATACTCCGGCGGTGATTCATACCAGGATCGTCCCGGGGGATATTTTGAAAATTACCGTTGCTCCCAAAGGATTCGGCAGTGAGAATATGAGCCGGCTGGCGATGCTGACTCCGGCCCAAGGCTTGGCTGGAGTACGTCAATTTGTCATCGACACGGTGAATCGGGCCGGGGCTAATCCCTGTCCGCCGCTGGTAGTCGGGGTGGGGATCGGCGGCACGATGGAACAGGCGGCGTTGCTGGCGAAAAGAGGATTGTTGCGGGAAACGGGGACGGTCAATCCCCATCCGGAGCTTGCCGAATTGGAAGCGCAACTATTAGCGGCGCTGAATCGTTTGGGAATCGGCCCGCAAGGATTGGGCGGAACTTGTACCGCCTTGGCCGTACATATTAACAGTTATCCCACGCATATCGCCGGATTGCCGGTTGCGGTCAATCTGTCCTGCCACGTCACCCGGCATCGGAGCGGGGAACTTTAAAAAAAGAAGGACGAGGTGTCGCCAGTGGGCCGGAAACGTATCAAACTGCCGTTAACGGCAGAAGCTATCCAAGAACTGCGGGCCGGGGAGGCCGTACTGTTAAACGGGCCGTTAATCAGCGCGCGAGATGCGGCCCATCAAAGAATGATCGCGGCTTTGGACGCCGGGACTGATTTGCCGGTCGCGCTTCAAGGGGAAACCATTTATTATGTGGGCCCCTGTCCGACGCCGCCCGGGCGGATCATTGGCTCGGCCGGCCCTACCACCAGCGGGCGGATGGATACCTATACCCCGCGTCTGTTGGAGTTGGGGATTAAGGGAATGATCGGCAAGGGCCAACGCGCTCCGGAAGTAATCCGGGCGATGGTGCGTTTTGGGGCAGTCTATTTTGCCGCTTTGGGAGGAGCGGGCGCTTTGATTGCTCAGACCATTCAAAACGCGGCGGTGATTGCCTATCCAGATTTGGGGCCGGAGGCTATCCATCGTCTGATTGTAGCCGATTTCCCGGCGATTGTGGCGATTGACTCCCAAGGAACCGATTTGTATCAGACCGGCCGGGTGGCCTATCAGCAGGTGTAAAAGAGTGAAAACGGAGGATAATCATGGAACGGATTGACGGTCGTCTCTATAACGAATTGCGCAAGACCAGGTTGCAGCGTGATTATATTACATACGCCGAAGGTTCGGTGTTGATCGAAGTCGGTAATACCAAGGTGATCTGTACGGCTTCAATCGAAGATAAAGTTCCGGTCTGGCTACGAGGGCAGGGCATCGGTTGGATTAGCGCCGAATACGCGATGATTCCCCGGGCGACGCAGCAACGCAATGTCCGGGAAGTTTCCCGGGGTAAAATCAGCGGCCGTTCTCAGGAGATTCAGCGTTTGGTAGGCCGGGCGCTGCGCGCGGTGGTCAACTTGACCGCTTTGGGCGAAAGGACGGTCTGGGTCGATTGTGATGTGATTCAGGCGGACGGCGGCACTCGGACCGCAGCCATCACCGGCAGTTTTATCGCGCTGGCCGATGCCTTTCATAAAATTATTCCTAACGGGCAGTTGCCGTTATATGATTTTTTAGCCGCGACCAGCGTCGGAATTTTGGATGGCCGGCCGTTACTGGATCTTTGTTATGCGGAG
>JASFQO010000069.1:0-8245 GCA_050115405.1 Bacillota bacterium | reverse complement strand
AAGATAATCTCCGTAATTTTTTGATCAAATGGGGGACGCGGTTTGCGGCGCAATTAAAAACGACGGCGTCCCCCGGACCACCTTTGCCCGACCCCCCGGAGGCGAAGGCGTTTCTTTTTTCAACCCGGGTAGTCAAGATCATCAATTATTTAAATCAGCCGCTATTTTGGTTGGGAGTCTGCTTTTTAGGCTGGCTGATTGGGGAATTGCTGCTTCCCGGGGGATATCGGGCGGCTTTGGCAAAGTATCGGCCGCTCATTACCATTAGCGGCGCGGTGGCGATTGGATATTGGACCAATTGGTGCGCGGTGAAAATGATTTTTTATCCGCGGGTTAAAAATGCGGTCTGGTGGGGGTTGATTCCGGCCCGCCGCCGGGAATTGACGGACTTGATTACGGAAAGCATGGTCACCAAACTGGTTTCTCCGGAAATTGTTCAGGCTTACTTAACTAAGGATAATTTGCTCCAAGACTTGATGCTGCGTTGCACAACAGCGTTAGCGGCGCTGGTCGGAGAGGGCGATTTTCGCCGTGAATTTAAACAATTACTTGCCCGGTATCTGCAACAGCGCCTTCAGGAACCGCAATTGGCGGCGCATATTAATGGGTTGATTCAAAGCCGGATCGGCGGAAGCGACTCCGATTCGATCAAGACCAAGGTTTTCACCTGGACAAAACCATTGTGGGGACCGGTGATCCAGGCTGAAATCAACCGGATGCTTGAGAATCCGGAGGAGTTAACCGGGCAGTTGGTGGACGGTGTGGACGCTTGGCTGGATGGACTGCCGGTGACACTGGAACGTCAGGCCGCCTCCGCGGAGGCGGCTATTCGTAACTTAATCATTACCGGACTGCAAAATTTAAATCTGAAAGCAATTATCAAGGGACAATTGGAACAGATGGATGAGAGTCAATTTGAAAAAATCCTGACCGGCAACCTCAGTCCGGAACTGGTATTTTTGCAAGTATCCGGAGGGATCTTGGGCGGACTGGTGGGGCTGGCCTTGTTTTATCCTTTGGTTCGGGTGGGCTTGCTGCTTTTGGGGTTCGGACTATGGGTGGTCTATCGGGTGACGCGGAAGGAGGGGTAAAGTCAACCTTACGAGACGTCGCTTTCGGGAAACCGGGAAGACGGTAAGGACAATCTAATTAAAGTCGGGTAATAAGCGCCAAGGTGCCGTAGTTTTTGATAGCTATGGATAATAGGGAATTGGGTGTGAGTCCCAAACAGCTCCCACTACTGTAACCCGGACGAAATTCGGCTGGCCACTGTCCGCATCAGGATGGGAAGGAACGGAAAGTAGGATGAACGGAAGTCAGGAGACCTGCCTTGGTTGTTAGCATCTCATTCTTTGGGTACGGAGATAGAGACGATTTGGTTTCAAATTGTGTCTGTTTCCTCTAAAAAAATTTTAGGAGGAAAATGAGCAAAATGTCACAAAAATCAGTAGTTGGTTTTCCCAGATTAGGTTCGGGGCGCGAATTGAAGAAGTGGGTGGAAGGTTATTTCCACGGTAAACTTACCCAGGCGGAACTCTTGGCCAACGCCGCCGGACTGAAGCGACAACAATGGCAACTCCAAGCCGATAATGGGGTTGACTGGATCCCTTCCAATGATTTTTCTTTTTATGACCTGTTTTTGGATACCGCCTGTTTGCTGAATGTCATCCCCAAATGCTATAGCCAGCTTGGACTGGACGAATTGGACACTTATTTCGCCATGGCCCGGGGGTATCAGGACCAACGCCGCGATGTTCGCGCGCTTCCCATGAAAAAATGGTTTAACACCAATTATCACTATATTGTCCCGACCATTGGACCCGATACCCAATTTAAATTAAACGGGTCGAAAATTTTTGCCGAGTACCAAGAGGCATTGCAAGCGGGAATCACGACCAAGCCGGTCTTAATCGGCCCGTTTACCTTTTTGAAACTGGCGGCGGTGGAAGGCCAACCTTATTATGAGCGGCTCCCGGAACTCGCCACGGTTTACCGGGAAATCCTGGCGCGGCTGGGTGCGCTCCGTGTCCCGCTGCTGCAACTGGATGAGCCGGTTTTGGCAACTGATTTGACGCCGGAGGAGATTCGCCATTTTGAGATGCTTTATCAACAGTTGTTACCTGCTAAAAAGCAGGTCCGGGTGTTATTGCAGACTTACTTCGGCGACCTGCGCGATGTCTATGAGACGGTCATGGCGTTGGACTTCGATGCGATCGGCCTGGATTTTGTCGCGGGGCCCCGCAACCTCGAATTAATGCAAGAGAAGGGCTTTCCCGCCGGTAAACAGTTATGCGCCGGTGTGGTCAACGGTAAAAATATTTGGATTAACCATTACAGCCGGACTTTAAGACTGCTGGACCAAATTGCCCGTTACGTATCGCCGGAACAAATAGTCTTCAGTACTTCCTGTTCTTTATTGCATGTGCCATATACGGTGAGCAATGAAACTGATTTGGCGCCCCAATATCGCCGGCATCTGGCGTTTGCCGCCGAAAAGTTGGACGAATTAACTATTCTGGCCGACCTTTGGACAACGGGTAATTATGACGCCAATGATCAAGTCCGCCAAAATGAGGCGGTTATTAAGGCCAAAGCTACGGATGCGCTGTCGGAAGTTGCGGAAATTCGTGACCAAGTCGGTCGGTTGACCGAATCCGATTTGAAGCGGCAACCGGAATTCGCGCAACGGGCAGCCATCCAAAAAGCGGTTTTGCATTTGCCGCTATTGCCCACGACTACCATCGGTTCCTTTCCGCAAACTACCGAAATCCGCCAACTACGCAAAGAGTATCAAAATGCGGAAATCGGTCCGGCGCAATATCAAGCGGCCATTAAGGCCAAGATTGCGGCGCTGATTCAGTTGCAAGAGGAACTGGGCTTGGATGTTTTGGTACACGGCGAATTCGAGCGCAACGACATGGTGGAATATTTCGGTCAGCACCTTAGCGGGTTTCTCTTTACCCGCAACGGCTGGGTGCAGTCCTACGGGACCAGGGCCGTTAAACCGCCGCTGATCTTTGGTGATATTCAAAGGACGCAACCGATCACCGTCGAGTATATTACTTACGCGCAAAGCCTGACGGCCAAACCGATCAAAGGGATGTTGACCGGGCCGGTCACTATTTTAAATTGGTCGTTTCCCCGCGAGGACCTTTCTCTGGGTGAGATTGCCTTTCAGATTGCGTTGGCTGTCAGGGCGGAAGTCCTGGATCTCGAAGCCGGCGGGATCAAGATCATTCAGATTGACGAGGCGGCCTTACGGGAAAAGCTGCCGTTACGCCGGGCGGATTGGCATCGGGAATATCTGGACTGGGCGATCCCGGCTTTTCGACTGACCCATGCCGCCGTCCGCGCGGAAACGCAAATCCATACCCATATGTGTTACAGCGAGTTTGGCGATATTATTCAAGAGATTGACGCTATGGACGCCGATGTGATTAGCTTTGAAGCCGCCAAATCGGACTTGGAGATCTTGGAGACGCTCCAAGCACAGCAGTTCCGCACGGCGGTCGGGCCGGGCGTTTACGACATCCATTCGCCCCGTGTGCCGAGTCAGGCGGAGCTGGAAGCGATTTTGGCCCGGTTTTTAACGAAAATTAAGGCGGAAAAATTATGGGTGAACCCGGATTGCGGTTTGAAAACCCGGGGGATGGCCGAGACCGTCCCCAGTCTGCGGAACATGGTGGCGGCCGCCGGCGCCGCCAGGGAGCGGTTGGCGCAACATGAACGTTAGAGTGAAAGTAGGTACGAGGCGCGAGTAAAACTCATTTCATTCGTTTTTGTATCGTAGTACGGCATGACTGTTAGGGGGAAAATCAGTTGACAGTGTACAGTTAAAACCACTTTTCATTCGTTTTTGCGCCGCCCGCGCGGCATGGAGGTTATAATGAAGATTATCACGCATCGCGGTTTTTCCGGCCGGGCGCCGGAGAATACGATGGCTGCTTTTACGGCCGCCCTGGAGTTCCAAGTTGACGGGCTAGAACTGGATATTCACCGGAGCAGGGATGGTGAGCTGGTTATCTGTCATGACCCCACAGTTGACCGCACTACTAATGGCAAGGGTTATATAAAGGACTTAACCTGGGAAGAATTGCGGCGCCTGGATGCCGGAAGTTGGTTCGGGAGTTGTTTTCAAAACGAACGGATTCCCCGCTTGGCGAGTCTGTTGGAGCTGGCGCGGCAGTCGGACCTTTTGATTAATATTGAATTAAAGACCGAACTCTTTAGCTACCCGGGGATTGAGGAGCAACTGGCAAATTTGGTCAAAGATTTTGATTTGATGGAGCAGTGTATTGTGTCGTCGTTTAATCATTATTCATTGCTAAGAGTCACTGCGGCCTTGCCGAAATTAAAAACCGGGATCTTGTATAATGCCAAACTCTATCAACCCTGGGCCTACGCCAAACAGCTTCAAGCCGCGGCTTTGCACCCCAAATATCTTAGTGCCGCTCCGGAAATCGTCGCCCGGGCGCATCAGGCGGGGCTGATGGTCAATGCCTGGACGGTGAACGAACCGTTTTGGATCCACCGAATGGTCGAGGCGAAAATCGACGCCATCATTACCAACTTTCCGGATGTAGTCCGGGATTGTTTGTCCGAGGAAAAAGCTTGATAATGGTTTCCGGAATTCAGGTAATCCCATAAATCGTATTGCATAATTACCGCAGCCAATATCTAAAGGAGGAATGAGCGAATGTATAAAAGCGATATTGAAATTGCTCAGAGTACGCCAATGCAACCAATCAACGCGATTGCCGCGAGTATTGGTATCGCTAGCGAGGATTTGGAGTTATATGGAAATTATAAAGCGAAGGTAAATTACAATTTATTGGGAAATCTGGTGGATCAGCCGGAGGGCCGGTTGATTCTGGTGACGGCGATCACCCCGACTCCGGCCGGCGAAGGGAAAACCACCACAACGGTCGGCGTTGGTGACGCTTTGCGCAAAATCGGGAAAAAAACCGTAATCGCTTTAAGAGAACCCTCATTAGGCCCGGTATTCGGAATTAAGGGCGGCGCGGCGGGGGGCGGCTATGCCCAGGTTGTGCCGATGGAGGATATCAACCTGCACTTTACCGGGGATTTTCACGCGATTACTTCCGCCAATAATCTTTTGGCGGCGTTGTTGGATAACCATATCTATCAAGGCAACGCGCTCGATATTGACCCGCGCCGTATTGTCTGGAAGCGTTGTCTGGATATGAACGACCGGCAGTTACGCTTTGTGGTGGATGGGCTTAATGGCAAAGTCAACGGCGTTCCGCGCGAAGACGGTTTTGAGATTACCGTCGCTTCGGAGATTATGGCCATCTTGTGCTTGTCCCGCGACCTGGACCATTTGAAAGCCAAATTAAATAAGATCATCGTGGCCTTCACCAGGGAGGGGCAACCGGTGACCGCTGGCCAGTTAAAGGCGGAAGGCGCCATGGCGGCGCTTTTGAAAGATGCGCTTAAGCCAAACTTGGTCCAAACTTTGGAGCATACCCCGGCGTTTATCCATGGCGGTCCGTTTGCGAATATTGCCCATGGCTGCAATAGTATCATGGCCACTAAGATGGCTTTGAAACTGGCGGATTATGTGGTTACCGAGGCCGGATTCGGCGCCGACCTGGGAGCGGAGAAATTTTTGGATATCAAGTGCCGGATTGCCGGGCTTAAACCGGCGGCCGTAATCGTGGTCGCTACGGTCAGAGCTTTAAAGATGCATGGCGGAGTCCCCAAGACCGAATTGGGAATTGAGAATTTGGCAGCTTTAAAAGAGGGACTGCCCAACCTTTTAAAACATGTTGAGAACCTGACTATTAAATTCGGACTCCCGGTAGTGGTCGCCGTCAATCGTTTCCCGGGCGATACGGAGGCGGAATTAAAGCTGATTGAGGACGAATGTCAAAAGTTAGGAGTGAATGTGGCCCTTTCCGAAGTGTGGGCCAAAGGCTCCGCCGGCGGGATGGAGTTGGCCCGCGAAGTCGTCAGACTGGCTGAGGGGGAAAACCGGTTTCGGTTTGTCTATGAAGATCAATTGGATCTCAAAGCGAAAATTGAGACCGTGGTTCGGGAGATTTATGGGGGCGACGGCGTAGCTTTCACGCCGGCGGCAACCAAGGCGATCGCCAATTTGGAGGATCTGGAATTCGGCAATCTCCCGATCTGCATGGCCAAAACCCAATATTCTCTGTCGGACGACCCGCAAAAATTAGGCGCGCCGCGCGGCTTCCAAGTGACGGTCAGAAATGTCAAAGTTTCCGCCGGAGCTGGTTTTGTAGTCGTCTATACGGGAGAGATCCTGACTATGCCCGGCTTGCCGAAGGTCCCGGCCGCGGAGAGGATCGACGTCGATTCCCAGGGTAAAATTACGGGACTGTTTTAGGGTGAAAATTACCGTCAGTTGATTTACACTTCACGTGTTGTGTTTCCGAACGTAGTGCAAACACGGAAGTTAGAGTGAAAATATGTTAGTAGTTACACTCGCAGTTTTGTGTCCGAACGAGGGAGGACATGAATGTTAGATTAGTTTGGGAGGTCGGTAGTTAAATGTTAAGGGAACAAAGCGTTCCGGAATTTATTACGGCGCTGGCTTCAAGGGCGCCGACGCCCGGCGGAGGCGGAGCCTCGGCCTATGGCGGCGCAATCGGAATGGCGCTGGGCAGTATGGTTGGCAATCTGACCTTGGGCAAGCCGAAGTATGCGGCTGTGCAGGACGCCATCCGGGAGATCCTTGCCAAAGCCGAGATCCTCCAACAAGAGTTAATCGAGTTGGTTACGCTGGATGCGGAAGTTTTTGAACCGCTGGCCCAGGCGTATCGGTTACCGCGCAGTACTCCGGCCGAAAGCAAATATAAGGAGCTACGGCTGGAAGAATGTTTAAAAGCGGCCAGTAGCGTGCCGCTACAAATTATGGAAAAAGCCGCCGCAGCCATTGACCTTCATGCGGAATTGGCGGATAAAGGGACTAAAATGGCATTGAGCGATGTCGGCGTGGGGGCGCTTTTTTGCAAAGCCGCTTTAATGGGCGCAAGCTTAAATGTGTACATTAATACCAAGTTGATGAAGGACCGGACTTATGCGGCGGCAATCAACGCCCAAGCCGCCGCAATGATTGAGGCGTCCGGGAAACGGGCCGACGCGGTGTATGCCCAAGTTTTGCAGGAGTTGGTCCCGAAGCAAGGGGACGGCTCTTGCGCTTCCTTTTAAGGGATCGGCCTTCGCCGGCCCTTTATCTTACCAATAAGGAGGACGCTTAATGGCGTTGATCATGAATGGCGCCGCAGTGGCGCAGGCAATGAAGGAAAAAATGTTAACTGAGGCGGCGGCGCTTAAAAATAAAGGAATTATTCCCGGTCTCGGGATTATCAGGGTGGGGTCCAACCCGGCCGACCTGGCGTATGAAAAAGTAGCGCTTAAAAGGGTGAAAAGCGTTGGCGTGAGTTGTAAGGTATATGAATATCCGGAAACCATATCGCAAAACGAGCTGACGGCGGAAATCAGCCATATTAATACCGATCAAGCTATTCACGGGCTCTTGCTGTTTCGACCGTTGCCACAACATATTGATGAAAATATGATTAAAGATGTCATCAGTCCGGCCAAAGACGTGGACTGCTTTCATCCGGTAAATCTCGCCAAGGTTTTTTCCGGCGACGTGAGCGGTTTTGCGCCCTGTACGCCCGCCGCAGTCCTGGAAATGCTGGAATACTATGGAATTTGCGTGGCCGGGAAACGAGCGGTGGTCATCGGGAGAAGCTTGGTGGTGGGAAAGCCTTTGGCAATGATGCTCTTAAAGCAAAACGCCACGGTTACCATATGTCATACCAAAACTGTCAATCTCCCGGCAGTGTGTCAAGCCGCCGACATCCTGGTCGCCGCGGCGGGCAAGGCCAAGCTGGTTACCGCTAATTTTATCCCGCCCGGCGGCGTTGTGATTGACGTCGGGATTAACTTGGATTCGGAAGGCAAGTTGTGCGGCGATGTTGCTTATGAGGAGGCGGCGAATAAAGCGGCTTATCTCACTCCGGTGCCGGGCGGCGTCGGGACGGTAACTGCTTCCGTTTTAGCCAAACATGTGCTCAAAAGCGCCAAAGGATGAGATGAATTTTATCCGAATGTTGAGATTTTTTCACTATTACCGGATTTTAAGACTGCTTTTGTTATTTTGTAGTTAATTTATAATTGAAATAATGAAAAAACGCCAATTATCAAGTATTATAATATCGTAGACTATTTACGATATTGAAGGGAACTTTGA
>JASFQO010000068.1:0-8248 GCA_050115405.1 Bacillota bacterium | reverse complement strand
CATACATTTCCCCCGCCTCCTTTCGGCATACAGCGTACAGTCCGGCAGATCCTGCCCGAGTTTGGCCGTTAACGACTGCGCCGAGGCCAAACCCGCATTTTCCGGAAAAACGATCTTCCGAAACAATTCGCTGCGTCCCCGGAAGGAATATTGCAAAGCCGTATTAATACACTTGGCTACTTTTAAAGCACCGCGGTAACCGAACCGGGGCCGATTCAAGATAGCGTTCAAATCCACCACCGGAACCGGCGGAAAACTGAGCGACGAACCGAAATACACCGTCGCGCGGGGATCGAGCCCGCCGATATACTCAAGCAACTCCCGTTCGGTCTGTTGCATCGACTCATACTTGCCGAACGCCAAGGTCCCTTTGGTAATCAAAATCCGCGGATCCAGGCCGGTCTCCAAAAGATAATCAATACTGGTCTCCCGGGCCCCGGTATTCCAGGGATGAAAATTATAAATCACTACCCGCATTCCCAAATCCCGTTCCAGCATATGAGCGATAGCTAACGCTTTCACCGCGTCATGGCCTTCCACAATCGCCAGTTTTCCTTCCAGATGTTTCCGAGATTTCTCAAACTCACTGCGGATCGCTTCATATTCGCGATGCATTAAGGTTTCGGCCGCAGCTTCACTCTTTAAATGGCGGGCGGCCCCGCGCAACCACCTTTCGGTAGCAGTGATGCCATAAGGTAAAATAGTGGAGTTCAACGGCGTGCCGAACTCTTGCAGCATCCCGGCGCCAATCGCATAACCGATATCAAGACACAAAGCGCAATTCACTGCCACACTGGGCGCGCGCCTTAACTCCTCCAGCGAACAATTGCCGGCAATCACCGCATTCACCCGGGCGCCCATTCCCTCCACCAGCCGGACCAACTCTTTGACGTCGGTATCGACTTCGGTCCGTTCCGGACCCATTTTTCCGCCGACAATATTAACGGCGTCCCATAGTTCCGCTTGTCTTACCGGAGTCGGCGGCTCCATCAGCCGCACCAGTTGCCGAAAGACCAGATCAAAACCGCTCCGGTACTCGCCGGCGAATCCTTCACAATGAACCGTCATCAGCTTGGCGTCGATCTCCGGCTGCGCCTTTGCGGCCACCGCATCGATATTATCGCCGATGATTCCCGTGGCGCAACTGGTCGCCACAAAAATGAGATCCGGCCGATACTTCCGGTCCACTTCCCGAAGGGCGCCCCGTAACTCCGGTTCGCCGCCGTGAATGATTTTTGCTTCGTCCATATTGGTGCTGATCACCGGCTCATACATGGCGCCGCTGTTCCGGCAGTTTGTGAGTTTATAGGTCTTTTTGACTCCGTAAGCGCAGCCGCCGGGCCCATGAGTGAGCACTACCGCGTTTTTGATGCCGCTCAAAATCTTGGCGGCGGTCCAAAATTTGCAAGGACGAGTATGGCTGCCTTGTAAGCCGGTCTTAATCCTCCCCGCTTTCGCCAAACGGTACAGTTCGCTTAAATGCCCGTAAAACACCAGGTTTCGCTCAATTCCCGCCGGCATTTCGATCCCCCCCGTCCTTGAAAAAAGTTTAAATAACTACCAAGTGTTCAATATCCATTCCCGATCCCGTTTGTATTCCATATCGGCGAAGATGGTATTGGCAATGGTTTCCGCCAACCAGATCGCGCCATTGTAGCCAATCACCGGATAGCGGTACAGACCGGCCCGGTCAAAAGTGGGAAATCCCACCCGCACCATGGGGATATTGTTGTCGATCGCCACAAAACGGCCCTTGGAATGACCCATAATCAAGTCCAACTCAATTTCCTTGTCCTTAATCCGCTTTTCCAATTCCCACAAATCGGAATTGCAGATAATCTCCATCTCGAAGTCGGTTTTCTCATCCAGCGCGCCAATTCGCGGGTCCGTTTTATACGCCGGGTTATCATCGCCGAACAGCAGCAATACCGGTTTCATCTCACATTCGATACAAAACTCCGCCAAACCCAAAACCAAATCGGGATGTCCGAAAATCGCCACTTTCTTGTCGGCCAGAAACATATGGGCCAGGTCGGCGAGGGCGTCAATCGCCCTGCCGCGATCCGCCGCCAAGGAGGGGGGGATGGCTTTTTTAGTAAGCTCTCTTAATTTCTTTAAGAAACTATCGGTATTTTCAATCCCGATCGGCGTCGGGCCGACAACTGCGGGAACCGCGAATTCCTCCTCCAAATACCGGGCTGCGCCGGCGCCTTCATAATAACTCAAGGCAATCGAAGCGACCGCGTTGGCCGAATCCCGCAAATCTTCTATCGTGGTGCTCCCCTGAGCAAACGAATCTTTACCCGGCATGGTCGGAGAGTCGAAGCCTTCGATATCCATCAATATATTTCCGTCAATGCCCATTTCCTTCAAGATATGCTTGAGTTCGGTCACATCCCCGGGATTGATCCAGCCGGTGAAAACATTCAATTTCCCATTGGACTCGCCTTTCTTGGCCAGGTTCCGTACCACCGCTTTCACCGCCACGTCATACCCCTTGACATGGCTGCCGCTATAGCTTGGCGCATGCACCGGAACCAAAGCCACCTGCCTGTCGGGGAACTCTTCTTTGATCTTCTGTTCCAGCCTGCCCACCAAACCGTCGATATCGTCGCCGATGGTCTCCGTCGAACAGGTGGTGATAATCGGAATTAACCGCAGGTCGGGGTAGCGTTTAATCAACACGTCCACCCCCTCCTCGGCCCGGGGAATACCGCCGAAAACCGCCGCGCTTTCATGAATGGAAGATGAAGCGATATCAAAGTTTTCCTTAAAATGTTGCGCGAAGACCAACCGGACAAACATACTGCATCCTTGTCCTCCGTGTACCAGGGGAATGCAATCCTTAATCCCGATGCAGGCATACTGAGAACCGCAAGGCTGACAGTTGAACATCGGATTAATAATCCCCGTCCGTTCCTTATCCTTCACCAAACAAGCCATATGACCCACCTCTCCAATCCGCCAAGATTCATCCGCAAATCCCGGGCTTTAATAATAAGGCACATTCAATTCTCCATTTTGGGACCTGGCGACCATCACATCCAGTAATTTTGCTTTAACGCTCGCCGCCAGGCTTTCCAACTCCGCCCGGTCCAACTTACCAAGCCAGGGAAATTTCCGCTTGGTTTCCGCCGCCACCGTTGCGGCTTCCGCATAAAAATACCGTTCCTTCGGGCTGGCGCCGACTGTTGTTACGCCTGAAAGTATTTTGACAAATTCGTCCATAATATGATGGATATTTTCCTCCCGATCCCAGGTCCGAGAATAATACTGCCACAGATACCGTTCCTGGATAAACGAGTATAAGGTTAACGTTTGTTCTTCCAACTTAAAAGCCCCCTTCCGCTATGATTCGGCGCAAATGTCAAGGCCCGCATACTTCACAAGCGGTGAACGCGTTGCATTGTACATATCCCGCGCCATATTGACAAAACCTTCAAATCCCATATACGGACCGTTGTGATAAGCATGCCCGTTGATATAGGGAATGTGCAATTTCTTCACCAAATCGCCCACCCGGGGACCGGTGAAGATGACGTCCGGCTTCACCATGTCCAGCACTTCAAAGAATTCCAGTTCGTTCCCGTCGTCAATATAGATCGTGCCTTCTTTCCCCCGGGAAATCACTTTTTCAAAATCTTCCTGGTGCCCGAATTTCGAAGACATCGCCACCACCGTCATTCCCAAATCGTCTTCCACCGCTTTCGTCCAATGCCATAAGCGGGGCCCTCCGGTCCAGATCGCCATCTTTTTGCCTTGCAGCCGTTCACGATACCAATCGACCTGCGGCTGATATTTGGCGATTTCTTCGCTAATCAGCTCCTCCGCCTCTTTTTCCAGGCCGAAAAATGCGGCCACTTTGCGTAAAGCGGCGGCGGTGTAATCAAACCCCCAGGTATCGATGTCCAAACGCGGAATCCCGTACTTCTTCTTCAGCTCATTGGCAATATATCCGGCCGACCGGGAACAGTTGACCACGCTCAACTTCGCCCGGTGCATCGCCCGGCATTGGTCATAGGTGGCGTTGCCGGTGAAATGCCCTAAAATCTGAATGCCCAGCCGCTTATAGTATTTTTCCAATATAAAAGTATCGCCTTGAATATTATAATCGCCGATGAAATTGATCGTATACTCGCTTTTGATTTCCGGCTCAAAGGTTCCCACCTTCTCATTCATCCAGGCGATGTTCAGCACATGATGGCCTTTGGATTGACTGACTCCGGCAAAACCGGGGCATTGCACCACAAAAATGTCGACATCGCCCAGCTCCTCCTGGACCTCCTCGGCTACCGCCTTCGGATCGTCGCCGATTAAGGCGGTGGAACAAGTGGTGTAAATATACATTCTTTTTATCTGAGGCATCGCGGCGAAAGCCTCCAAAATGCTCTTCTTTAATTGCTGCTCGCCGCCGAAGATAATGTGTTTCTCCTTCAAATCGGTCGACCAGACATATTTCAACTGAAAATTATCGTTATCACTGGTATAGCGTTTGGTATGCCAGGTATCGTAAGCGCAGCCCACCGGACCGTGAATCATCTGGATCGTATCTTTTAACACCCCGCCAATCACCAGTTTGGCTCCGCAGTAGCTGCAACCCCGCTCCGACAACGATCCCGGAATGGTTTCAAGGTTGGCGTTCGGCAAATATTGAGTCAATTCTTCGCCCGGCTCTTTGATGTAGCAATGTCTTTTCCGTTCCGGAATCGCTTCGTCACATTTAAAAAGTTGTAACGGCATAGGTCATCCCTCCTCAAACTCTTCCAACTTCAAAAGTCTCCTCGCGTTTGCATCCCGTCCCGGCCCGATGAGGCGCCGTCTTTCCCCCGTCCTGCCTTTCATTCATCCCCTTTCACCCGGGCGGATCATCTCTCACACAATTTACGGCCTCTTGGAACAGTCCCCGGTTAGTTTGTGTAAGTTTTGTGTCATGTGATGCTCGTTTCTATATAATCAAAACTAACTACAACTAACTAGAACTAATCTTAACCAAATTATATTTAGTTTTACACAAACTGTCAATAGCTATTATGTTAAAATTTCTAACATATAGTTTACACGCTTTAACGAATATTTAAAAATGATATCTAAAAATCCTTTCTTGCCAATATCAGGGGGAATTTAAAAACAATTTTCCCTCATTAAATATTTGCTAATTCGCTAACTCATTAACACCCATACCGGGCCACGGCCCAAAGGGAATAAAAAATCTCCCGCTCAAGGCGTAGAGGTTAAGTAAGAGCCATGGCTAATAGCCAACATTTATTTCTTCCCTAAAAGAAAAAACCGGCTTTGTCGCCGGTTCAAGGTACTCTTTCCAAACATTTCAATTTTCCGCCTATCAATGTCGCCCGTTAAAAATCCCCGTCCTATGATAATAATGTAAGACTATATTTCCCCCTAATCCCCGGAGGCTTTAAAATTTTAAATCGGTTTGATAATCTTGTTGATCTCTACCGTCTCCGTCCTTAAACAATTGATTAAACACTTGGATATTCTTTAAGGAGTTGGTTCACTTCCCTCTTTATATCCTCATCGGATTCCATCGTCTGAAGCCGCATTAAAATTTCTTTAGCATCTTCAGGCCAATTCTCCGACTTCCAAGCCTTTAACACCCGTAAAGCCATATTGCGGTTGCGAATTGAAGAACTCCATAATGCGGCCGCAATTAATCGTTTCCCTATTCCCTCATAATGGTCTAACTCCTGAATGATGAAGTCCAAACAATGATGGACTTGATATTCCATTCCTAAAGCCATTTCATCTTGGGGACCGGAGGCAATTTCGCTGAGAGGTAGAGCTTTCTCCGCAAATTGGACAACTTGAAGTATTCGCTCCGGATCGCTGGTCTTCATAACATCGAAATATAAATTGTCGCATACAGGATCCGCCTTTAGTTGTTCAAAAAGAATTGGCCAAATATCCAATTTTAAAATTCTCCCGGCTTGAACAGCCTGATAATGCTGGTAACTATCTTTAGAAACCAGATGGTCCCAAATAAGTTTTGACCAAGTCTTTCGTTCCAAAATTTCAATACATTCTTTCAGCGATTCGGTTCTGATCTCCTCATTCCAGCCCACTTCCCAGCGTTTGCTCCACTGTTCCGGGGTTTGTTCCAAATAAGCTTTAATATTAGCAATAACTAAAAAATCGTCCAAATCGAATGTTAACTGCTTCGCATGGCGTAAATAATTTGTAACCACCGACATGGATTGGCGATAATCATCGATATCTTCGGCCGGACCGCCATTGATCAAGGCATCTATAATCACACCGGCCCCTTTAAAAAGACTTGGTTTGATATTGTCTTGACCCAATGCTTTATTAAGGTCTCCCTTCACCGCACAAGTATAAGCCAGGTATTCATTCATAATGTTATTTTGGCAACCCTTAATCAACAACCATTCTTGGATCTCCTCCGTATCCGGTTCCAGTCTTTGAATCAGATTGATTTTTCCCCATCCGTCAATATGCTGGGCAAGTTCAAATAAACATTGATTACAGTCTTCCACTCCATTTTGAATCGCTACTGCAACAAACAGAGTAAACTCATCATGAAAGCCGAGAGTATTAAGCACTTTCAGATGAGCGTCGCAATGAAAAACCCCCATTAATGCAATTCCTAATTTAACCGGATTCCGATGTGCGCTTCTGGTAGCAAGCCAAATTGCTTCATCCATAAAAGCCTGGCTATTAAAGCAAAATTCCCTACGAATCATCTCTAGTAACGAATCAACATACCCAATGACTTCATTATGCATTGCAAACAAATAAGTAGCTCTACGGTTTATATTAGAAGGATTGGAAACCTGTTTCCGGAGTAACTTATAAAACCGGCGGGCAATTTGACCGGCATCTTTGGAATTACCGCCCAAGAGGCTATCCATAGCTCCTCCAACCCAGCGTATTTTTTGTCCCTGAAAGTACTCTTGACTATCGGGTAAATCGTCAAAATCCGAAGCTAATTTCCCGAATGCATCAATATGATTTATAATAAATTCGTAAATCGATTCTTTCCCGGCCCAGGGTAATAAAGGGATAGTCTTTTTTCGAAAAATCATTTTGATCACCTTTTTCAAATTGATAAAATAAAAACCTCCCTGTTTGAAAGAGGCTGCTATATCCAATTTGCTCAGACTTTTTATTGTTACTCTCTGCCAATGGCATGAATGAGTATTATAGTAACAACTCTCGAGGTTAAGTCTAATGGGCAATTCGAAAATAGTCTCCTCCCAGTTGCTAAATAATGTTGATTCAGTTCAGTTTTGCGGTGGTCTCGATAACAACCAGTCATATTAGTCCTCCCAAAAAGCCAATGGAAATTTTCTTGACTTCCACAGGTTCTCTACTACTTGAACTACTTTTTTCAAGCCACGGTACGATTGAGATTCCTCTTTACAGGGCATCTTTTCCAGCTCGTTGATCGCCCCCGCCTTCCACATAGATCCGGATCTCCATTACCAGCGCTTACCCCCGATCTCACCCATCCGCCAGAGTTCGCCTAAAGCATATTTTTGAAGCCATTCGGAGAGAGCCTGTCGGTCCAAGCGTTTCATTGTGGTTGAGCCATTTTCCTTTTCACAGACAACGACGGATTCAGGTTCATCTGTAAAAGCATCGACAAAAACGTCGGAATGGGTCGTAATTATCAACTGAGTGCGCGCCGAAGCCTCTTTAATGATTTCAGCCAACGAAGGTAATATGTCGGGATGTAATCCCAATTCCGGTTCCTCGATGCAGATTAACGGCGGCGGGCTGGGATGACATAATATTGCTAATAAACATAGAAATCGTAATGTTCCATCTGACAAACGTGTCGCCGGAATCGGTTGATCCATACCTTTTTCATGCAGAAAAATTTGAACTGTTCCCCCATGCACTTTCACGGAAATATCATCAAACGACTCCGAAAATAATCGAAGTTTCTCCAATAATTCTTTCCAGCCGGGACGGTGCTCGAGATCATTAAAAATTAAGCCTAAATTACTCGCGTTTTCTTCTAAAAAATCATCGGGGAGATCGGCTTTTGCGGTACTCGGGGCGAAGTATAACGACCCAAGTTCCATTCCCTATAGAACTTAATTTTGGCATATTGATTACCCAAATAGGTTATTTCCGGATATTGATCCGGATCTTTTCGCTGCGACAAAACAGATTGATCAAATGCAACATCATCCAGTTGTAACGTTCGTTCTATAAAATCGCCGGATTCGCATACATTCATTACAGGACGGTCTTTTCGAAAACG
>JASFQO010000067.1:0-8271 GCA_050115405.1 Bacillota bacterium | reverse complement strand
TGTGTCTAATAAACAGAGGAAGAAACCGTCCCCATGTCTTTCCCCGGTGTCTTTCCAAGCGACGAACCACGAACGGCAAGCGACGCGGACGTTTGGCGTCAGCCTAAACGTCCGCCAAATGCTCCGCCCGAATCTTGGACTCCACCGCGACCACTTGCGGCTCGAAGACTTCCAGCAAGGCTTCGCTGAAATCTTTAAACGCCGCTTTGGGTTGCCAGGAAAATATATCAAGCGTCAAAAAGTTCTCCTCCGGAAACACCTGAATCCAGACGAACGAATCGGTGAGTTCCCCGGTAATACGCAGCCACTCCGGAGTGGAACCGTGAAACAGCCATTGAAAACCGTTGATGTTGGCATGGCTGGCCAGCTCGCCAATGGCGTTTAACAGTTCATCCGGCCGCTCCCACAACGGTTTCCGGCACAGATAAAGATCAGCCATAAAATGAGTTGCGAATCCTCTCTTCACCTTGCTTATCATCCCCTCTTCCTCCTATATCATATGAGAGATCGGGGCAGTCGGGCAAAGATTTCCGGGATTTTTATCGCGACGGAACCGACCGGTTAATCGTGAATCAGTCAATCAGTTTGTACCGCTGACTTTTAAAAGTGTTTCCAATTCACCTAACAATTGTTTCATCAGGGTGATGTCGCTTGCGGTTTGGCGCGCGTCAACCTGACGGAGTCCGTTGCGCAAATTAAGCACCGCATGTTCCATATCGGTAACCACCCGGTCGATTCCATAGTAAGCCGCCAATTGGGCGGACGGCGCAAATACTCTGCCGGAAGTCTCCGGCCGCACCCCGGCGGCAAGCGTAAACCGCTCGCCCAGGCTCGGGATCTGCGTGTCAACCCCCAACGACCGTTTAACCAAAACGGCAAATTCCTGTTGAGCGACTGCTTCGCCATGAACTATAAAAACAGTGCGCGGCTTCTCTCTAAATCCTTGCAGCCAGGCAAGTAACCCCCTTTGGTCGGCATGGGCGGAAAACCCGCCAATCGAATGCACCTTAGCCTGGACATTAACCTCTTCGCCAAAGATTTTCACCACTTTGGCCCCTTCCATTAACCGCCGCCCCAAAGTCCCTTCCGCCTGATAGCCGACGAATAGCACATGCGCTTCGGGCCGCCACAGATTATGTTTGAGATGATGCAAAATCCGGCCGGCTTCGCACATGCCGCTCGCGGCGATGATAATCGCGCCTTGAGCGGTCTCATTTAAACTTTTGGACTCCGCGGCGGTCCGGATAAAATGTAATTCCGGAAATTCAAAGGGACTATGCCCGCTTTTCAGCATTTGCAAGGTCGGTTCATCATAATAACCGGGATTATTGCGGTAGATCTCCGTAGTGGAAACCGCCATCGGGCTATCGATATATACCGGCACATGGGGAATTTGCCCTTCCAACAACAGATTGCGGAGATGATACAACAAATCTTGCGTCCGGCCAATTGCAAACGAAGGAATAATTAAATTGCCCCGCTTACCGATACTCTCCAATACAATCTTCTTTAACAGTTGGACTTTATCCTGGTCGGCCTCGTGCAGCCGGTTGCCGTAAGTCGATTCAACCAATAAATAGTCGGCTGCGTCAATCAGCGTCGGGTCTTGAATGATCGGTTGATTTTGCTGCCCCAGGTCGCCGGAGAAGACGAGTTTGGTGGTCCTCTCCCCCTCCTCCTGCGCCCACACTTCAATAATTGCCGAACCTAAAATATGCCCGGCATCGGAAAAACGGACCCGGATCCCGGGGGCCGGCTCAAACTCAATCCGGTAATCAACCGCTTTAAAGTATTCCAACGCCGCCAAGGCGTCCGCCGCCGTATACACCGCTTCCTCCGCCGGCAGCCCGCGCCGGATGTTTTTGCGGCTGCGCCACTCAGCCTCAAGCTCTTGGATATGGCCGGAGTCGGGTAAAGTAATTTGGCATAAGTCGACCGTAGCCTTGGTAGCATAAATCGGGCTTTTAAATCCTTCCTTGCAAAGTTTGGGAATCAATCCCGAATGATCGATATGAGCATGGGTCAATAACATAAAATCCAGCTCACCCGGGTTGAAAAGAAACTGCCGCCGATTTTGAGCCCGTAATTCCTTATTGCCTTGAAACATGCCGCAATCCACAATAAAACGTTTCGTCCCGGTTTCAATTAAATAGCACGACCCGGTAACCGTCCGGGCGGCGCCGCAAAAACTGATCTCCATTCTTGCCCCTCCCTAAAATTTCTCTAATCTTTTTTTAAAGTTTTTCTTTGACAAATCCCAAACTCTCTGCTATACTAATTCTGTTCCCAAACAGCGGGGTGTGGCTCAGCTTGGTAGAGCGTTCGGTTCGGGACCGAAAGGCCGGAGGTTCAAATCCTCTCACCCCGACCATTATATTTGGAATTACATCATGTTACAAATTAAAATCATATTAAAATAAGGAAAGCCGTAAGGCTTTTTTGTTTTGCGGCGACTTTTAAGGACAATGATTCACCAGTCGCCGGTCATTCTCCTGCTAATAAAAATTTTTAACATTTGCAATCCTTTTGTTTCCAAAAATCGCTTGCTTATTTTCCGGATAATTGCTAAAATACCTATTGAAAATTTGATTACATAAAGGGGGCTTACCTAACTATCATGGCCGAAAATGTGAAAAACCGCGAAACCAAAGAATTTCAAACCGAAACCAAGCAACTGCTGGATATGATGATTAATTCAATCTATACCAACCGGGAAATCTTCCTACGGGAACTGATCTCCAACGCTTCGGACGCCATCGACAAAATTCGGTTCCAATCCCTGACCAATGTGGATCTATTGGCGGGCGACTCCGAATTTGTAATTACCATTGACATCGATGAGTCCAACCATACGCTGACCATCTCCGATAACGGAATGGGCATGACCTACGATGAAGCGGTGGAAAACGTCGGAACTATCGCCAAATCGGGCACAAAAATGTTTTTGGAAAACTTGAAAAAACAGGAGCTGAATGAGGCCAATCCGGACTTAATCGGTAAATTCGGAGTCGGTTTTTATTCCGCTTTCATGGTGGCGGACCATGTTACAATTCTATCGCGCGCGGTCGAGGCGCCGGACGGGATCAAATGGGAGTCGTCCGGGGACGGTACCTACACGATTGAAGAAGTTGCCAAAGAACACCGGGGCACCACGATTATTTTACATCTCAAAGCGGAACACTGCGGCGGCGAAAACGCCGAAGAAATGAACTTCCTCAACCGGTATACCATTCAAAGCCTGGTTAAAAAGTATTCCGATTATATCCGCTACCCGATTAAGATGAGCTTCCCGAAAATTGACAAAGACGGCAAAACGACGTCGGAAATTGAGATCAAAACCGTCAACTCGATGCAACCTTTATGGACTAAAGCGAAAAACGAGATCACCACGGAAGAGTATAACAAGTTTTATGAAACGCTCTTTCATGACTGGCAGGAACCGGCCGAAGTGATTCACACCAAAGCCGAGGGCCTGGTCGAATATACGGCGTTATTGTTTATCCCCAGTCATTTGCCGTTTGACTTCTACAGCCGGGATTATCAACCGGGGATCCAACTTTATTCGCGCAATGTCTTTATCATGGAACATTGCCAGGACCTGTTGCCGGAGTATCTTCGTTTTGTCCGGGGACTGGTGGATTCCTCCGACTTTTCTTTAAATATTTCCCGGGAAATCCTGCAGCAAAACCGGCAATTAAAATTAATCGGCAAGAATCTGGAGAAAAACATCTTAAAAACGCTGGAAACCATGCTGGAGAAGGACCGTCCCAAATACGAAAAATGGTGGTCCGAATTTGGCAAAGCAGTCAAAGCCGGGGTTTACATGGATTTCCAGGCCGGTTCCAAATTGCACGACCTGTTAATCTACCATTCATCCCACTCAAGCGAAGGTTTGACCTCCTTGAAAGAGTACGTCGGCCGGATGAAAGAAGGGCAGACCGAGATTTACTATGTTACCGGCGCCGACCGGCCCACCGTCGAAAAACTGCCCCAACTGGAACTGGTCCGGGAGAAAGGTTACGAAATCCTCTACTGTTTTGACCCGGTGGATGAATTTGCCATTGAAACCCTCAAAGAATATGACGGTAAGAAATTCAAATCGGTGAGCCGGGGCGACTTGGATATTGCCAAAGGCGCCACGGATGAGAAGGCGGACGACAAAACGGATGAAGAAGCCAACAAATCGCTGTTGGCGGCGATTAAGGAGACCCTCAAGGATAAAGTGGCCGATGTCAAACCGAGCCATCGGCTGAAATCCAGTCCGGTCTGCCTGGTCAGCGGCGAAAACGGCATCAGCATCTCCATGGAGCATTTTCTCTCCGAGATGGACCGGAATATGATGAAAGCCACGCGGATTCTGGAGATCAACCCAAGTCACGAACTATTTGTCAAGCTGAAATCCTTACACTCCGCCGGCGCCGATTCGCCGCAATTTAAGGATTACTGCGAACTCCTTTACGGACAAGCTCTCTTAATGGAAGGCTTACGGCTTGACGACCCGGTCGGCTTCGCCGAGAAGGTGGCGCGGCTGATGGTTACTAACGGTTAGGAGCCGAATTTAGTTTATCAGTATTTTTTAAACCGCCGGTGGTATCTACCGGCGGTTCTTTCTCTTGACTCCGGCATTACCATCGTATGACCATACCGGCCCAGCTCAACCCGGCGCCGAACCCGATCAGGAAAAGATAATCTCCTTTGTGAAACCGTCCCGCCCGCCAAGCTTCATGCAAGGCCAACCCAATTGAAGCCGAAGAGGTATTCCCATATTTATCAATATTACAAATAAATCTATCTTCCGGAATTTGGAGTTTGGCGGCGGCCGCCTGAATAATGCGGAAATTGGCCTGGTGCGGAATGATGTGTAACCGGTGATCATCCCGCAAACCGGTGCGATCACGCAAAACCGTGACTAACTCAGCCAGTTTATTCACAGCGAATTTAAAAACATTCTTCCCGTCCTGCCAAAAATAATACTCCGAACCCGGGCCGCCCATGATTACCTGGTCGCAACCCGAAGCATCCGTCCCCAGTTCGAAAGTTAAGATCTCATGTTCCGGCTGCTCCGCACTGAGTAACACTGCGGCGGCGGCGTCTCCAAAGAGAATGCACGACGCGCGATCCTGATAATCCACAAAATCGGACATCTTTTCCGCAGCGGTGACCAGCGTATGATGATATGGACCACTTTGCATCAGGCTGTGACCAACGGCCATACTGTAAACCAAACCGGAACAGCCCACATTGACATCAAATGTAGCCAGGTTCTTCAATTGCATCCGGTTGGCGACAATGCTGGCCTGATAAGGAAACTTTCTTTCCGTAGTTCCACTGGAAGCAATCACCAAATCCGGTTGGCTCCGAGCGCCGGCCAGACAATCCCGTGCAGCGGCAACCGCCAGATCCGAGGCATGAATATCCGCGCCGGCAATGCGCCGTTCTTTAATTCCGGTCCGGGTTGTAATCCATTCGTCGGTGGTCGTAACCATCCGCTCCAAGTCGGCGTTGGTTAATCTTCGTTCCGGAATGCAAACACCCACCGCGGTAATCCCTATCGATTTACTCATTTCAGGTCACCCTCCCCGTCATTATCAACATTGAAATGTTGCGCCAATTCTACGGTTAGGCAATAAATTAAAAATACCCCCTGGAAAATTAGGGCTTTCCTGGTTTTCATAATTACTTCAACCTCTTTTTTTCGGCCATCGCTTTTGAGAATCCGGGCTTTAGCCAAAACCCGATCGCCCGATCGCGCCGGAGCCAAAAATTTAATTTTTGCTTCCCCGGTCAACGCCACATCCGCATCCACAATGGCATTCGCCAAGGAGTTGGCTTGAGCAAACAGGATATGTCCCCGGGCAATCCCCGACTTGGCGCTGACCATTTCCGGAGTGATCTCTAAAAGCGAAAGCCCGCTCTTGTCCAACTCGACTTCTAAAAGCTCGCCGGTTATTTCATTTTCGGATAAAGTTTTAGCTTGCCCATATACCGAAACCGCCACCTCCCGAATACGTCGCCGGACATCGGTTATCCCCAACTTACGCCGGTCGGAGCGAATGGTATGGATACTTACGTCGCATATTGCGGCGAGTTCTTCGTCCGTAATAAAAGGATTTTTAGCGATTTCCTGTTGAATCCGTCCGTGGCGCAAATGCATGCCGTCTTCTTTTTCACTCATCGGAAGACCTCCTTATATAACCATATTATATCACTAAGTGATACTATAACCCATCTCCCCTCTTAAGTCAATAGTAATCTTGTCAATTAATATGCTCCGCCAGGCCCGTCTGGGTGACTACCCTAAAAACTACTTCTTTACCCAGATTCTTTCCAGTCTCCAGTCTTCAGTGTCGGTCGTTCCTAGCACTGCACGATTTTTGACGACGAGAATGCCAGGACTGAAAGCTCAGCCAATCCGGCAAAATCCATCGGCGCGTCTGGGTTATAGCGCCGACTCTCGGGTACCGGGAAACCGGCTAAAGATGATTTTAAAATAATAAATTAACGTAGGGGTGATCACCCGAGTGAGATGGGGGTGTGAAGGAGGAGGCAGACAAGGGAATGGCATAATCGTTGGTTAAATATCCTCAATTTGAAAATCAATCGGCGTCTTGTTCATCGCCTCCAGAAACGCATTGGCCTTGCGGAAATGATCGCATCCGAAAAAGCCGTGGGCGGAGAAGGGGCTGGGATGGGCCGCAGTAAGGATTTTATGGCGCGGCGCGGTGATCAGTTTCGCTTTCCGCTGCGCCGGAGAGCCCCACAGCAAAAAGACAACCGGGTCTTCTCTTTGGTTAAGCAAACCGATCACATGGTCGGTAAAAGTCTCCCAGCCTTTGCCCTGGTGGGAATGGGGCTGGCCGCGCCGCACCGTTAATACCGTATTAAGCAGGAAGACTCCTTGCGCCGCCCATTTCATCAAATAACCGTTATTCGGAATCTTGAGCCCCAATGAGTTTTGTAACTCTTTGTAAATATTTTGCAATGAAGGAGGCACGGGAACACCGGGTTTTACCGAGAAGGCCATCCCATGCGCCTGTCCTTCGCCATGATAAGGATCTTGTCCCAAAATGACAACCTTGACATCTTCATAAGGAGTTACTTTGAAAGCGCTAAAGAGATCGTACATATTCGGATAAACCGCGTGCTGCGTATACTCGGCTTTCAAAAAAGCCCGCAGTTTTTGATAATAAGGTTTTTCAAACTCGTCCTTCAAATACTCGTCCCAACTGTTGCCGAATTTAACCATAGTTTTATCTCGCTTCTTTTTCGTTTTAGGGTCGTGATATCATTGTGGGTAATTCGATTTTTTAATTCCGGATTCCTGCAACTGGGAGGCCACTTGGAGTTCAAATATTCTTCATGGGTAGGGATCTCCAACGCCGACTCCAGGCCCGGCAAGCCGTCACGGATGACGGCTAGGATGAAACGGCGCGGGTCGCTGATTAAAGCGAAACTAGCGCGGCTTCCGCTTCGAATGAGCTTTCCCGCGCTAGTCAGCATAACTTGCGTTAGAGGACTGCCGACAACTTCCGGACACGCTCTTCCGGAGTTGTCTAACAACCAGTTATGTTGGCGACCCTAGTTTGATAGGCCCGAAAGAATGAGCCGACGGTCCCTTTCCCGAAATTTTGCTGGCTTCAAGGGACGGTCGGCGGCAGAGGCTGATTGGGTTCTCCGGCGAACGAAAGCGGGGCTTTGGTTCGCCGGTGGGCAACTGTGAAGGAAGCCAAGGCTTATTGACCCTAATTTATGCTTTAAAAATTCCAAACCCTCTTTGTGCTACTAATTTTATCTGTAATTATGACTAATACTTTCAAATTTAGAACCTCGATTTTGACCGTCAAAGGAATTCCAGTTAAAATTGAAATTGAACTTGTCTCTGGATTGAAAACCAATTCGTTGATATCGTAATTTTACCTGCTCCGGTCAACAACCATCGTTATCATAGGTGTAACTGATGGAATCCGCCCCGTTAACCATCTGAGCGGATTAAGCTTCATTAATAATAAAATAGAGAGACATTATTTGATTTTAGTCTCTCTACAAAAAAAAGCTATAATAGCCCTTTCTCCTTATTTATAATAATTTGCTCGCCCCAAATCATAACTCCGTCTTGACAAAGACTTCATACCGGTTATCCCCTTCCCGGTTATGCGCATAACGTCCGCCCCAGTCGCAAGAGATATAACCATAAAGTAATTTAGTTTCCAAATGCAACTCCACGCCCCAGGAACTCTGGCGCTCGCCAATATCCGGCAATGCCCCGTCCAT
>JASFQO010000066.1:0-8321 GCA_050115405.1 Bacillota bacterium | reverse complement strand
CGCCTTTCGGAAAAGGCAATTCTGAGTTGCTGTCAAAAAGGGTATGAATTGGGTTTTCGTACTTTTGTGCTGCAAAGCGGGGAGGATCTATATTTTACCGACGCGCGGCTGGCGACGCTGATCTCCGCCATCAAGGAACGGATGCCGGACTGCGCGGTGACTCTTTCCATCGGGGAACGGAGCTACGGCTCTTATCAACAGCTTTTTGCCGCCGGCGCCGACCGTTATCTGCTCCGCCATGAAACAGCGGATGAAACGCATTACGGCAGGCTGCATCCGCCGGAACTCAGCTTGAAAAACCGCCGACAGTGCCTGTATAATTTAAAGGAGATCGGCTATCAGGTCGGCGCCGGTTTTATGGTGGATTCCCCTTTTCAGACCTTTGCCACGCTGGCGGAAGATTTTCTATTTTTAAGGGAGCTGCAACCGGAAATGGTCGGGATCGGCCCCTTTATCCCGCACCGTGACACCAGATTTGCCGGCTTTTATACGCCGCGCTCCGCCCGGACCCTGATTATCCTGTCGCTCGTCCGCATCATGCTGCCGAAGGTTTTGCTTCCCGCCACTACGGCTTTGGGGACCATTGACGCTACGGGACGGGAGAAAGGTCTTCTGGCCGGGGCGAACGTGGTGATGCCGAATCTTTCGCCCTTGGAAAACCGGGCCGATTACGCCTTATATGACAATAAGCTTTGTACGGGCCGGGAAGCCGCCGAGCATCTGCCGGAGCTGGCCCGAAGTATTGCCCGCTTGGGTTTAATCCCCGACTTTTCCCGCGGCGATCACGTGGATTTTCAAAAAAAGGGAGGCGATTGAGCATGAGATGGGAACATGATCTGTTGGGCGAGATGGAGATCGACGACGGCGCGTATTACGGGATCCACACGGCCCGCGCGCTCCAAAACTTCGCGATTACGGGAGTCCCCATCCACGGGACGCTAATTGACGCGTTGGTGACGGTCAAAAAGGCCGCCGCCACCACCAACCGGAGTATCGGCGCTTTGGAGGGCCGGATTGCGGACGCGATTATCGCGGCCTGCGACGAAATTCTGGCGGGGGCGTTTCGGGAACAGTTTGTGGTCGACTGTATGCAGGGCGGAGCCGGTACGTCCGCCAATATGAATGGGAACGAAGTGATCGCCAACCGCGCCATTGAATTGCTGGGCGGGAGCAAGGGCGACTATGCTCTGGTTCATCCGTTGGACCATGTCAATATGCACCAATCCACCAATGATGTCTTTCCCACCGCAGTGCGGATTGCCGCCATTTGGCTGCTGAAATCGGTTACGGAGCAGTATGCGGCGTTACAGGTTGCCCTCCAGGAAAAGGAGGAGCAATTCGCCGCGATCGTCAAAGTCGGCCGCACTCAATTACAGGACGCAGTTCCCGTTACGCTTGGGCAGGAATTTGGGGCCTGGGCGCTGGCTGTGGCGCGGGACCGTTGGCGACTGTATAAGGCGGAAGAACGGTTGCGGCAGGTGAACATTGGCGGGACCGCCGTGGGCACCGGCATTAACGCCCCCAAGGCCTATATTTTTACGGTGATTGAACGCTTGCGGGAATTGACCGGAATTGGTCTGGCGCGGGCCGAATACATGATGGACCCCACCCAAAATTGCGACGTCTTTGTAGAGGTTTCCGGCCTTTTGAAGGCGGGTGCGGTCAATCTGGCCAAAATCGCCAATGATTTGCGCCTGTTGGCCTCGGGACCTCGCGCCGGAATCGGCGAGATCATGTTACCGGCTGTCCAGGCCGGATCGTCCATCATGCCCGGTAAAGTCAACCCGGTGATCTGCGAAGCCGTTAACCAAGCAGCCTTTCAAATCATGGCGGACGATCTGGCGGTAACTTTGGCGGCGCAAGCCGGGCAACTGGAGTTAAACGCTTTTTTACCCCTGATTGCCCGCAATATTTTGGAGATGCTGGATCTCTCTCGGCGAGTCTTGCCGCTGTTTATCGCTCGGTGTATTAACGGGATTCAGGCTGACGCGGAGGCTTGCCGGCGAAAATTGGAGGCCGGTTTTACCTTAGCAACGGCGCTGGTCGGTTATATCGGTTATGATCAGGCTTCCGCGGTGGCCGCTTTATGCCGGCAAACCGGCAAGACCGTGCGGGAAGTGGTTTTGGAGCAGCATTTGTTGGATGAACCCCAATTGGATGAAATTTTCAGGCCGGAACGGCTGACCGCGCCCGGAGGGGCAAAGGGAAAGGAGCAAAAATATGGCAAGTTTGAATGAAACTCCCTTGGCGAGCCGGTTTACGATCGGGCTGTTCGGCCGGCGTAACGCGGGAAAGTCTTCGCTCGTCAACGCCTTGACCGGCCAAGCCATCGCCGTGACCTCCGCGGTCCCCGGCACGACTACGGACCCGGTCTATAAAGCCATGGAACTCTTGCCAATCGGTCCGGTTGTTTTTATTGATACCGCAGGCCTGGACGACACGGGTGAACTGGGAAAATTGCGTATTGAAAAAACCTATGAAGTGCTGCGCAAAACCAATTTTGCCATCGTTGTGGCGGAGGCGCAATCCGGTATTACTCGGTTGGAAACGGAGTTTATTGAGCAACTAAAGCGGCGCAAGATTCCCTGCATTTGCGTACTGAATAAATGCGACCGGGGTCTTCCAAACGCCGCGGAATCCGCCAAGCTGCAGGAGCAGGTAAAAATTCCTCTGGTATGCGCCAGCGCCCTGCAGGGATTGGGAATTGCCGAAATTAAAAAGCAAATTATCGCCAATGCCCACTTTGAGGTGGCGGAACCGGCCCTGGTTGGCGATTTGATTCATCCGGGCGACTTCGCCGTATTGGTGACGCCAATTGACAAGGCTGCTCCTAAAGGGCGGCTGATTCTGCCACAACAGCAGACGATCCGTGATATTATTGAAAACGATGCGGTGGCCGTCATCACCAAAGAACATGAACTCCAATTGACGCTGGAACGCTTAAACACGCCGCCCGCCATAGTGATTACCGATTCGCAGGCCTTTCTCAAAGTGGCGGCGGACACCCCCGCCGCAATTCCCATGACTTCATTCTCCATTTTGTTTGCGCGGCAAAAGGCGGACCTGGCGGAAATGGTCCGGGGGATTAAACGCATTGAGCGACTTGAGCCGCACGACAAGGTCCTGATCGTGGAGGGTTGTACCCATCACCGGCAGTCGGATGATATCGGGACAGTCAAAATTCCGCGCTGGATCAGGCAGATCGCCGGCGGGGAGATTGAATTCGCCTGGGCGTCCGGCGCTTGTTATCCCAAAGATATTTCCGAGTATGCCGTGATTGTCCATTGCGGCGCTTGTATGCTGAACCGCAGAGAAATGCAATATCGGGTGGAAAAAGCGCGGGAGCAGGGAGTCTATATTACGAATTACGGCATGTTAATTGCGTATGTGCTGGGGATTCTGCCCCGGGCCTTGCAACCTTTCCCTGCGGCCGGCCTGGCGCTTAAGGAAAATGGGCTGGGGAGTTATAAATAGGCGCGAGGCCCCGCCTACTCGACAGGCGTGAAACGTGCGTAAACTCATTTGAAGGCTTGACGATTAGCACAATTCATCTACCATACCGATCGCCTGGGCAGCACGGTGGCGGCGAAAACAACGCGCACGGCGCGGGGCGAAGGCCGATAGACGAGAGTTGCAAAACCGTAACAGATGAGCATCTCTTTCATGTTGGCATAAAAACAGCGCCTGCGATTTCTCGCAGACGCTTTAAAAGTATCACGGTTTTATTGAATTACGGATTAAAGAGAGCCGCCGTCTCTCACTGCACCGCGGCGCCGTCCAATAGAAAATCTGTCAACATGACAATCTTGATTCCATCCTGCGTCACCGGGTGATCACAGTTGCCGACGATGACGATCTTTTCATAATTGTCCCGTATGCCGCGAAGCGGAGCAAGCTCGCGCTCTCTTGTAGCCGGATCGTTCATGGATTCGGTCACCTGAAGATATTTCTTCATATCGGCGCTGGTAGCGATAAAGTCCACCTCTTTGTCGCCAACCTTCCCGATCGCCACATCATAGCCCCGGCGCAGCAGCTCAAAATAAACGACGTTTTCGATGATATGTCCGATGTCCATATCGCGAAAACCCAGCAGGTAGTTGCGCAGCCCGATATCCACGATGTAATACTTTCCGAGAGTACGCAAATATTCTTTTCCCTTAATGTCAAAGCGCTTGATTTCATAAAACACATAGGATTCCAGAAGAGCGCCCACATAAGCCTGAATGGTGTGAACAGACGGATTGCCGTTTCGATTGTTGTCGAGCAGCTTTTCATGGACAAGCCGCAAACAGTATAGCATAAAATCTTATATTTCGACCGACTCGAAACCCACTCGGTCAGTTGCTTCCCTACTTAAGAGACGGAGGCCCCGATGGCGAAAACTGTTATTGACAGGCAGCGTAATTTCGACTATGATAATTATATTGGCATATGCCTATAATATTTCAAAATAGAAATAACATTGGCGAATGTTGCAATAGTTTTATATAAAATGAACTAAATTTCGGATACTAATTTTTGTATCCCAAAACCCGGATGCAAATTAACCATTAAGGAAATTTGTTCATTTTATCAAGCAGGGAAATATGTTGAACCGTATGCATTGTTTGGTTTAACATATATAGATAAAGCGGGGAGTTGATCGAGATGCCGCGACCGGTAAAGTGGCGCAGGGTTGCCTTCATCCCTGGAGTTCGGTATTTTATCCCTACCGGAGTCCCGCAGTGCGATCTGGAAGAAAATTTATTAAAAATTGAAGAGTTGGAAGCCTTGCGACTGAAAGATCTGGAAGGATTGGAACAGGAAGAATGCGCCGCCCAGATGGAGGTTTCCCGGCAAACTTTTCAACGGATTTTGAGCACCGCCAGACAAAAAGTGGCGGACGCTTTAAGTTACGGCAAGGCGATCCGGATCGAAGGCGGTAATTTTACCAGCAATATCTGTCCGGTCAAATGTCACAATTGCGGGAAAGAATGGCAGGAAAGCTACGAGAATTTTCAAAAGATCGCCGAGGGGACCTACCAATGTCCTTATTGCGGTTCGATTGATGTCGCCTGCCGTTTCGAGAACGGCAGACGTTTTTGCGGCGGGCGTTGTTGGCGGGGCCGACATTAAAGCGGCGCCGGTTTCCCCCTCTTTCGTAAAAGAAAATTAGAAGGGGGGTTTAATCCCCCCAAAGTTAAGTTGTTAATTTTTTTTTACCAAAAGCCGTTTGGTTACGAAAATCCCCGCAATTGGCAAAACTCAAATTCCGCTTTAAATTGCGCGGCTATTTCATGGTCCGAAGGATCGGGAGTCAGCGGGACGCCCGACGGCCCCGGAGTCTCCCGATATCTTTGCAAGGTTAGAGGGGGTTGGCCGCCGATCCAGGCCATCATGTGGCGGAGGTCTTCCAGCTTCAGGCCCGGCGCTAAAGTAGTCCGCAATTCATATTGGACCGGCGCCTCCTGTAATAAACGGATACTTTCCTCCAGCGCCTTTAAATTTACCGGACTGCCGCAGATCTCCGCATAGCGCTCTGGGGGAGCTTTGACATCCATCGCTACATAGTCCAGCAGGTTTTGGGCCAGCAGTTCCCGTAAAACCCCGGGGGCGGTGCCGTTGGTGTCTAATTTAACCTGATAACCCAGGTTTTTGACCTGCTCAATGAATGGGATCAACCCATCTTGGATCGTCGGCTCCCCGCCGGAGATGACTACACCGTCCAGGAGATTGCGGCGTTTTTTTAAAAAAAGATCCAGGACGCCCGCTACGGGAAGGCAGGCGCCTTTCTTTTTTAATGGCAATAAATTGTAATTATGACAATAGCCACACCGCAAATTACAGCCTTGTGTAAAAACAACCGCAGCGATTAGTCCGGGGTAGTCAACTAAGGACGCCTTGACCAAGTCGGCGATTTGCATCAGACTGCCTCCGAAACGACAAATTTTTTCCGATTGAAATATTCCTCCTTCTTCCCGGGGTTATAATTTTGGACCGGACGGAGGTATCCCGTGACGCGTGACCACACTTCGGTAGCGGCTCCGCATTGCGGACATTCAAAATGTTCGCCCCGGATATAGCCATGTTGGCTACAGATGCTGAACGTCGGGGTGATCGAAATATACGGTATCCGGTAATGGCTGAAGATTTTTTGGATTAAGCGCTTGCAAGTCTCAATGTCCTCAATGGCTTCCCCTAGATAAAGATGTTGGACGGTCCCTCCGGTATAGAGAATCTGTAATTCGTCTTGCAGTTCCATGGTCTCAAAGATATCGTCGGTATAACCGACCGGCAGTTGGCTGGAGTTGGTATAATAAGGGGTATCGTTGCCTTCGGAAATGATGTCCGGATATTTTTGCCGGTCCAACATCGCCAGCCGGTAAGCCGTACCCTCGGCGGGCGTAGCTTCCAGGTTATAAAAATGCCCGGTTTCCTGTTGAAATTCCAGGAGCAGTCCCCGGAGGAAGTCCATGACTTCCTTGGCAAAGGTCCGGCCTTCAGGGGTACCGATATCACTCCCCATTAAGTTAAGCAGTGCTTCATTCATCCCGACAATGCCGATGGTGTTGAAATGGTTGTGCCAATAATTTCCGAAGCGTTGTTTGACCTGTTTCAAGTAATTGGTGGAATAAGGATAAAGCCCTTGTTCCGACTGTTGTTCAATGATTTTTCTTTTAATCTCCAAGGCTGTCCGGGCAGTTATGGCGAGCGCGCGCAGACGTTCTTTAAATTCCGCCTGGGTCTGGGACAGATATCCAATCCGGGGCAGGTTCAGGGTGATCACTCCGATGGAACCGGTCAGCGGGTTGCTGCCGAAAAGCCCGCCGCCGCGTTTGCGCAGTTCACTGGTGTTGATCCGCAGACGGCAGCACATTGAGATCGCATCTTCAGGCGAAAGGTCGGAGTTGACAAAGTTGGCAAAGTAGGGAATCCCGTATTTACAGGTGATTTTCATAAATTCGTCCACTACCGGGTTGGACCAGTCAAAATCAGCGGTGATATTGAGGGTCGGAATGGGAAAGGTGAAGACGCGGCCCCGGATATCGCCTTCCAGCATGACGGCGCAGAAAGCTTGATTAAAAATGTCCATTTCCGCCTGGAAATCACCGTATTTTTCCTCCTGATACGCGCCGCCGATAATGACCGGTTCGTTCCGGAGCGTGGCCGGGACCAGGATGTCAAAGGTTAAGTTGGAAAAAGGGCATTGGAAACCCACCCGGGTCGGGACATTGATATTAAAGATGAACTCCTGAAGACACTGTTTGACCTGGGCATAACTGAGCCGGTCATAACGGATAAAAGGGGCGCAATAGGTATCAATGCTTGACCAGGCCTGAGCGCCGGCGGTCTCGCCTTGCGTGGTGAAGGTCGAATTGACAATTTGACCCAAAAAGGAGCGCAAGTGTTTGGCCGGTCCGCTTTCCACTTTACCCGGAACTCCGCCGAAACCTTCCATCAGTAATTGACGCAAGTCCCATCCGGCGCAATAAGGACCGAAAAATCCCAAATCATGTAGATGAAAGTCGCCGTTTTCATGAGCTTCCCGGACTTCCGCCGGATAAACTTCATACAGCCAATATTTTTTGGTGAAGATCTCCCGGACATAGTTATTCAGGCCGTTAACGCTTTTTTGGGTATTGGCGTTTTCCTTAATTTGCCAGTCTTTGTCGCTGAGATAATCGGAGAACATCCTGATGGTTCCGCCGATTAAGGCGGTGGTCTGTCTGATGTTTTTGCGTTTTTCACGGTAAAGAATATAAGCCTTGGCGGTTTTTGCATGGCCGTTTTCGATCAGCACTTTCTCCACCAAATCCTGGACAGCTTCGACACCAGGGATGGTTTGACCGTATTGGAGCCGTACCAGTTCCACTACCTGCCGGGATAATTCCTCCGCCCGGCGATAATCCGAGCCGCCACAGGCGTTGGCCGCTTTAAAAATTGCCTGGGTAATTTTTTTGGGGTAAAATGGTTCTCGACGTCCGTCTCGTTTAATAATTTCCATATTGGTCAAAAAACTCGCCTCCGTTTTTAAATTTCGGAATATATTGGCGTTAATCAATATATTGTTATCATTAATTATATTACACACAATATGTTGTGTCAATTTTTATAATAAGTTTCTCCCGAATTTAAGCTGCGAAAGTGTGAGTATTCAATTTTTAACATCCTGAATGGTTATTTGTTTCCCAAAAAGAGTCAAAGAACCGTCCCCTGACTCGCTTTGAAATATTTCATCAAAAAATAAAATTGGTTTAATCAAAGATTAATCCGTTCCCAACATGCCGAAAGTATAGTGTTTGATGAGGAATTATAAAGGAGGATTAGATCATGAAAAGTAA